>JAGWYI010000445.1 GCA_018969455.1 Bacteroidota bacterium
AATCAGCGATCGTTTACGTACCAATTATGGCTTGCATTTTTCCGGATTTACCTCCAATGGCAAATCATATTGGTCGATTCAGCCGCGTTTCAATATGCGTTATTTATTGCCAGGCGATTGGGCCATCAAAGGCGCATTCAGCACCATGCGGCAGTATATCCACTTGCTTACCAATGAAACCATTGGTTTGCCGACCGACCTTTGGTTACCTACCACCAAACTGGTAAAACCCCAGGATGCCTGGCAAGCGGCAGTTGGCGCTGCAAAAACATTTGGAAAAGATTATGAAATAAGCGTGGAGGCCTATTATAAAGGGATGAACAACGTAATTGCCTTTAAAGAAGGGGCCAGTTTGTTTCAGTTTTCTGATTGGCAAACCCGGGTATCACAAGGCAAAGGCACGGCTTATGGCGCCGAGTTTTTTGCGCAAAAAAAAGTGGGTCGCCTGAGTGGCTGGGTAGGATACACCCTTTCCTGGGCTTATCGGCAGTTTGACGATCTCAATCAGGGACGTCGGTTCTTTTACAAGTATGATCGTCGGCACGATTTTGAAGTGGTTGCCTCCTACAAGCTCAGCGAGCGGGTAAAAATTGCGGGAACCTGGGTGTATTCTACCGGAAACGTTACCACCCTGGGCAATTCCAGGTATTTACAACCAACTGAATACCCGGCCAAGTTTTCCTACTACTATGCCCAACAAACCACGCATGTTACCGAGCGGAATAATTTCCGCCTGAATTCCTATCACCGGCTCGACATTGGAATCGATTTTACCAAAAAGAAGAAGCATCACACGCGTACCTGGTCATTTGGCGCTTACAATGCTTACAATCGCAACAATCCGTTTTTTTTGTATTTGAGCGAGGAAGGCAAATACGATGTCAACGGAAACTACCAAAGGGAAGTCAAACTCAAACAGGCAAGTTTGTTTCCGATGATTCCGTATTTCAATTACAGTTTTAAATTTTAAGATTTTGGCCTTATGATCCGTTATTTTTTCTTTTTCTTATTCATTGGGGTGTTTTTTAGCGCTTGTTCGGGTGATTTTTTTGATCAAACCATCGACATTGATCCGCCCAAGTACGATCCTTCGCTTGTGGTAAACGGTTTTACGGGCAATCAGGATTCGATTTTTCGAATGGAGGTAACCCGCACTTTTGGTTTGCTGGACGGTGTGGAGGATTCGGCTTTTTACATAAAAAATGCGCAGGTGAAGTTGTTTAAAAACGGCCAATTGTTGCTTACAGCGCCCTATGGCAACCTGGTTGCAGGCTGGTATGAAGCGCCTATTCCGCCGGGCACACTCACTGCGGGCGCCAGTTTTGATCTGGAAGTTTCTTGTCCAAATTTTCCAACTGCACGCGCCCAACAAACCATGCCACAAGCTTTTGTGCTGGATTCGGTGCGTTTACGGGAAAAGGCCGGGATATCTACCGATGGCACCGAGTTGTTTGGAATAGATGCATTTATTAAAGACAAGGCTGGTGAAAAAAATTATTATGCCTTGGCAGTTTGGGAGGAGTTTGTACTTGTAGATCCGGTTTTCGACGATTTTGGCAATGTCATCCGGCTGGATACGGTAGAGCGCATCTATCAAAAAGTGAATGCCGAGGATTCGGATGACCCGAATGCCGAGATTGCCCTGGGGCAGGTTTTGGTGAGCGATCAGTTTTTTGACGGTCAGGCTTACAAATTGTCCCTCAAGAGTTCTTACTTTAATTCATCGTCCTATTTTGTTGTATCGGTGCGTTCCATCACAGAAGATTACTATTTATACTTCATCAGCGAGGAGCGAAAAGAAAGTTCAGAAGACCTTCCTTTGGCCGAGCCTGTAACCGTCCATTCCAATATTAGTCCGGGTATAGGTACTTTTGGTATGTTTTCGGAGAAGAAGGCGTATATAGGTCATTGATTTGGTTTTAAGAAGGTGTTTTGCGTCGTTACGGCCTGAAAAGGCGTTTTTTTGCTTGAAAAAAACGTCTTTTTAGGCTCATTTTTTGCCTGAAAGGAATTGCGTTTAATTTTTTAGTGCAAATGGATGTTATGGTGGGGCAGACACGCGTTTTATACCAGGATTTGATGGATTTTGGCGCTAAATCAGGATTGATTTGGCTGATTTATGGTGATTTTTAAAGATCGTTATGCTCAAATTTTGGCGGCATGGAGTATAATTAGAAATTTGCGTTCCAGTTTCGCTTTAAAATTTTGGTCACATGAAGATTCGATTATTGGGTTTGGGATTACTCGGATTGTTGTTTGCGCAATGCAATGGAACGGCGAAGTGCAAATACAAGCCGGAGCCTATTTTTGAGCAGGGTTTGCCGCATGTATTGCAATACAATTTTGAGCGCGACGGCGCTCAATCGCTGGAAAGTTTGTTGTTGGATTCTGGTGTTTTGCTCGAGATCGGGCAGGATGTATGTACTTCTACCCGGCAGGAGTATCGTTTTATTGTAAAAGGCGATTATGCGAGTTTTCCTGATTCGATGTGGATTAAAGAGGCTTCCCGTCAAATGGTATTTTTGAGTGCTTTATCGCCCAAGCATGCAGCCTTGAAAGCCTGGGCTGATGTTTTAGAGGCAGCCCGGCCTCAGATGAAAATGGGAGAAGATTTTGAGGTGCAATCCGGGATAAAAGTTCGGATTGACAAGGTACTCAGTCCAGAGCAAAGCACCCTGGTTTTGCTTTTTTCGCAGGAGTGATAGCGACTTATTTTCTTAGAGCCTATTAAAATTTATATTTTCTATTAATATGATAAGGATTTTTTAGCCAGACTAGGCGCTTTTTGCAGCCGTAATGGGACTAATTACGGCGAAAAAAAGGAACGACGTATGGCAAAAAAAGACTTTCATATTAATGAATAATATAATTTTTAATAGGCTCTTAAACGCGGTTTTATCCATTTGTTCCAAAATAGCGCGATTGTACCATTTAAATCGCTGGAAACCCGGGTTATCAGTACGGAAAATACAAAAAGGATGCTGTATACCCCCGAATGCACGATAATATCCAGGAGGGGTGGATGGAGCGCGGGTATTTGGATAACCAGCAAATAGGCGAGCAATGCCAACCCGAGTGCCCAGAGGGTTTTAGAGGAAAAGGGTTGCAACCCAAACAAACGCCAAACCATCCAGATGGCCACAGCATTGTACCCGGTAATGCTGCAAAACGTGGCAACTGCTGCTCCTGTTATGCCCAGGCGCGGGATGAGGAATAAACTAAGGGAAACGTTTAAAACCGCCATGGCCCCCACAGAGATAAGGGAGTACACATAAAATTTGGAGTAATAAACCAGGTAGTTGTTGAGGCCGGTTCCCATTTCTACGATGCGCGACATGCCCACAAAAAACAATACATATATTCCGGCGCGCATGGCTTCACCTTGTGGAATGAAGCGAAAAATGCCATCGACCGATACCCACATGGCGCCGAAGATCAGCAGGCCGGCGATCAGCAGGTTGATGGATACTTTGCGGTACAAATTGCCCAGCTCCAGCATGTTATTATCGCCCAGGTGTTTGGTAAGTAGTGCGATGCTGGCGCCATACAAGCTTTTGGTTGGAATGTCGATGATGGCGGCGAGGTAGGCCACGATGGCGTAGATGCCGGTATTGTTGAGGCTGGAATTGGTGCCTACCAGTAAAATGTCCGATTTTGCCGCCATTTGCAGGGCAAATCCGCCAAAGGTGCCAAATGTTAAAAAACGAATCATTTCCCGGCGCAAATCGGGGCTTAAAAACGCCCAATCGGGTTTCATATGCCATACGCCCAGCTTGTGGAGGTAAACAATCATGCCCAGGCTCACCAGCGCGGCGTGGGCCAACAGGCCGTACAGTGCTGCATCAAGCGCTATCCATCCAAACCAAACAGCGCCCAAAAGCACAGGCAGCACCAGTTTTTGGGAAAAATCGATGAGCAGGCTGGGCACCACAATGCGGTTGAAATTGGCCGAATAAAGGCTCAGC
>JAGWYI010000446.1 GCA_018969455.1 Bacteroidota bacterium
TACCTGAATATTCACTTTCCCGATGGGTTTTCCGCATTTGGGGTATTTTTCTACGAGGGGCGTAAGTGTCAACAGGTTTCGATTGGGCATGTAAACCGATTTAATTCCAAAACAGCCGGTGCTGTTGTTGGTGATGGTAACGGTATAGGAACCCGTTTTTATGCCGGAGAGCGTAGGACCCGTTGCGCCTGTGCTCCAGGTAAAACTCAAATTGGCGTTAGGGTCGGCCGGAACCAGGGACAGTTTTCCGTTTGAGTCGGTGCAATTGGCCGTATCGCTGGGTTGAATGTTGACATCCACCTGGGGGCCATCCGAATTATTGACGATGATAAGGGTATCAATAAAACAGGCAGGATCGCTTTTACGGGCAATTTTGATGCGGTAGGACCCGGCGAAAAGCGCATTCGCCTGGGCATTATCCGAAACATTGGGGGTCCAGGCAAAGGTATACAAGGAATCGCCTCCAATGGTTGTAAGGAAGATAGCGCCATTATTCTGACCACAAACCGAGTTGAGGGCAAAATAAGGGCCAAGAATTGCATGATCACAAGGGGTTTGGGCTTGGGAGAGCCCAGATAAAAGACAGGTGATTAGCAGCGTCAAGCATCCGGATTGAAATGGGGGAAAAAACAAAAACTGGCGCATATTGTGTCGGTTCGGCTGATTAAAAGAGGCATCCCAAAAGCGGTTGCCGGAATTTGTCTGATTGAAGGGCGCGCACGAAGATACAACACCCCGGGTGTCAATTTTATGGGGATGGGTACGGATTAAAACGGGAAATATTAAAAATACAGATCAAAAAGAAGCGTGTTGGGTATCAGGTTTTGTTACAAAAATTTATAAAAAAAAGTTCTATTTTACTGTATATCATTATTTTATAGAAATTATAGCAAACATTTTTTTCCGACAAATCCAGGAACTTGTATTTATTTTGGGGAACAGAGGGACATACTTTTGTATCAACAAAACGAGGTCATCTCAAATTTTCCAATTTTTCCCCCAAAATTATTTCATAATCCATGCCATTTTGATGTTCCCTGAAAAAACAATTTAAATTTAATTTTCATCTTTTTCATCCATTCACAAAATCCAACATCAGTAAAACGCCTACCACCATGGAAAAACAACAAAAGAAAACCTTTTTGGCTTCTATACCTGTATTTGCCAACCTGGGTCAGGCTGAAATTGAATTATTGGCGGCCATTGCCCACAATCGGCGTGCTCCCAAGTTTCAGTTTGTATACATGCCTGATGAACCCGCCGATTACATGTTTGTATTGATCAAAGGACGGATCAAGACGGGCACATTTTCCCACGATGGAAGAGAGGTTATTAAGGAAATTTTGCATCCTGGCGCTGTATTTGGCGATCTGGCGCTTGCCGGTGAAGAGAAGCGCAGCGATTATGCGCAGGTTTTGTATGACGAAGCAGAATTTTTGGCCATCAAGGTTGGCGATTTTCAAAAATTGATGTCTACCAATCAGCGGGTATTGTTTTCCTGCCTACAACACATTATGTGTCGCCTGCAGCGGGTTGAAGAGCGTTTGGCCAAATTGGTGTTAAAAGATGCGCGCGAGCGCATCATCGAGTTTCTGGTTGAAACGGCGAGCAAAGAAGGCCGACGCGTAGGATTTGAAACCCTTGTAAAACATCATCTTACCCAACAAGACATTGCCAATATTACTGGCACCAGCCGGCAAACAGTTACCTCTGTATTCAACGACCTGAAAAAGTCTAATCTCATCCACTTTAATCGCAACAGCATTCTGATCCGGGATCTTGAACGTTTGTCCTAAGGTCAAAATCTCCCACAAACCGGCCACAGTGTGCTTCATTTCTCCATTAAAAGCCGCCTGAATCAGGCGGCTTTTCCTGTTTTAAAATTTTCCACAATTTGCATTTTATTCATAAAACTACGGCCTTTTTCCGTATCTTCGCGCGTCAAAGGAGGCAGATGGCTTGTGGTAAACGGCTTTTGAACATCTGGTTTATTCTAATTAATCGAAAATTTGAACCGCTGTCTGTCCTCGTACGTTTACCATTTGATCGCTTTTGTGTATGCAAGAAACGCGGATTGTCCCAATTAACATCGAGGACGAATTAAAAACAGCATACATCGACTATTCCATGTCGGTGATTGTTTCACGTGCGCTCCCGGATGTGCGCGATGGTTTAAAACCTGTTCATCGCCGGGTGCTGTTTGGCATGCTGGAACTCAGCCTGAGTTACAACAAACCGTATAAAAAGTCGGCCCGTATTGTGGGGGAAGTTCTGGGAAAGTACCATCCGCATGGAGATGCCTCTGTGTACGATACCATGGTTCGGATGGCGCAGGAATGGAGTCTTCGGTATCCGCTGGTAGATGGCCAGGGCAATTTTGGCTCCATGGATGGCGACAGCCCGGCCGCCATGCGTTATACAGAAGCGCGTTTGCGCCGGGTTACCGATGAA
Source organism: Bacteroidota bacterium (assembly GCA_018969455.1). Lineage (GTDB taxonomy): Bacteria > Bacteroidota > Bacteroidia > Chitinophagales > Saprospiraceae > M3007. Next base: position 2,452 of record JAGWYI010000446.1, read on the forward strand.
ATGCTGGATGATATTGAAAAAGACACCGTCGATTTTCAATTAAATTTCGATGATTCGCTGGAGGAGCCAAGTGTTCTGCCCAGCAAATTACCCAATTTGTTAATCAATGGCGCATCGGGAATTGCAGTGGGTATGGCCACCAACATGATGCCACACAACCTGCGCGAAGTGTGTCAGGCTGTCGTTGCCGCCGTAGACAATCCGGAAATTACCGTTGAGGCCTTGATGGAATATGTAAAAGCCCCCGATTTTCCTACGGGAGGAATCATATACGGGCTCTCCGGTGTACGGGAGGGCTTCCGAACCGGACGCGGCCGTTGCGTGGTACGTGCCAAAACAGAAATTGAAGACGATAAGGGCAGAGAAAGCATCATTGTTACGGAAATCCCTTACCAAGTGAACAAGGCAGTTTTGATCGAAAAAATTGCCACCCTCGTACATGAGAAAAAAATCGTAGGCATCTCCGATATTCGGGACGAATCAAACCGGGAAGGGGTCCGAATTGTCATTGAAATACGCCGCGATGCCGCAGCCAACGTAATTTTAAGTCAGTTGTTCAAACTCACCCCGCTCCAAACCAGTTACGGCATCAACAACATTGCCCTGGTAAATGGCCGCCCCCGGGTGCTGAACTTGCTCGATCTGATTACCGAATTTATCAAATTCCGGCTGGAAGTAATTGTCCGCCGAACCAAATTCGAACTACGCAAAGCCGAAGAACGCGCACATATTCTGGAAGGCTTGCTCATCGCACTCGATCATCTCGACGAAGTGATAGCCCTCATTCGTGCCTCCAAGGATGCAGAAGAAGCCCGAATCGGTTTGATTGAGCGATTTGGCCTTTCTGAAATTCAAGCCAAGGCAATCCTTGCCATGCGCTTACAGCAATTGACCGGACTCGAACGGGACAAGGTGCGGGCCGAATACGATGAATTGCAGATCAAAATCGCAGAATACAAGGCAATTCTGGCCGATGAAATGCTACAGCGGGCCATCATCAAACAAGAGTTGACGCAAATTGATGAACGCTTTGGCGACGACCGCCGAACCTCTATCGAGGTTGATGAAGCGGACATCAGTATTGAAGATCTGATTGAGGATGAGGAAGTTGTAATTACCATAAGCCATGCCGGATACATTAAGCGAACCCCTATTACCGAATACCGCGCACAAGGGCGCGGAGGCAGGGGCGCTCAGGGCGTACGTACCCGCGACGAAGACTTTGTAGAACATATGTTTACTGCAACGACGCATCAAAGTTTGTTGCTGTTTACAGAAAGTGGCCGCTGTTTCTGGCTCAAAGTATACGAAATTCCGGAAGGCGCCAAAGCTACTGCCGGACGGGTAATTCAAAATTTGCTGGATATACCCAAAGAAGACCGCATACGCGCCTATATCATTGTTAAAAATTTGCAAGACGAGGCATTTATCAACCATAATTACATCGTATTTTGCACCAAACGGGGTCAAATTAAAAAAACCCTGCTCGAAGAATACTCCCGGCCTCGACAGG
>JAGWYI010000006.1 GCA_018969455.1 Bacteroidota bacterium
GGCAGGATTTTATGTACGCCTGCGCACTCTACCCCAGCAATGGAAAATTCCTCAAAACAGCTGCCTTCGAGGCCCTCGAACAAATTGAACGCCTGCGCAAACACCCCTGCATTGCGCTCTGGTGCGGCAACAACGAAAACAATGAGGGCTGGCATAACTGGGGCTGGCAAATGAACTTCACCGAAGAACAACGCAAACAAGTGTGGCGCGACTACAAAACCTTTTTCAATGACCTGCTGCCTGTTTACGTGGAAAACAATGGCGATGGCGTCTCGTATTGGGAAAGCTCGCCCCGCTACGGCCGCACCAACCCAAAAAGCAATAAAGAAGGCGATTCGCACTACTGGGGCGTTTGGATAGACGAAAAACCCTACGACCAATACAACAAACAAGTACCCCGATTCATGAGCGAGTACGGATTTCAATCCTTCCCCGACTGGAAAACCATCGAGGCATTTACACTGCCCGAAGACCGAAGCCTCGAAAGCAAGGTCATGCTGGCACACCAAAAACACCCGCGCGGCAATGCACTTATCGCCGAATACCTCCAGCGCGATTACCATGCCCCCAAAAAATTTCAAGACCTGGTTTACCTCAGCCAGGTTTTGCAAGCCGAAGCCATCCGAACAGGCATCGAAGCGCACCGACGCAACAAACCCTATTGTATGGGAACCCTCTACTGGCAACTCAACGACGTGTGGGGCGGCGCATCCTGGGCAAGCCGCGATTATTTCGGACGCTGGAAAGCACTGCAGTATTATGCCCGAGATGCCTACAAACCGGTGGTGGTTTTGCCCTATGTGGAAGAAAATCAATTGAAAATATATGGCGTTTCTGATAAAACGGACACTATAGCGGTGCGACTCCGGCTGCAACTCCGCAGCTTTGACGGAAAAATACAGAAAGAACTGACGCTCCCCGATACACTCCTCACTGCCGATTCAAGCGTATTGCTGTTCCAACAACCTTTGAAAGATTTCCTGGAACGCCGCAAACCAGCCAATTCCGTGCTGGATTGTGCCCTCCTGGCGCCCGACAGCAGTGTAATCGCCCAACGACGCTATTTCCTGACTACACCGAAAAACCTGGATTTGTCGAACCCGCACCTGACGTTTTCAGCGACTAAAGGCGAACAGGGATACGAACTGCACATCAATTGCACGAGCCTCGCCCGACATGTTTACCTTCAATGCACCGCCGACGGCTTTTTCTCCGATAATTTCTTTGATTTGATGCCGGGCGAAGAAAAAACCGTGCAGTTTACCACCAAAGAAGTGCTCAAAAACCCGATGGATGCGTTTTCAATCCGGAATCTGCTGGATGCTCAGTAGCCGTTACCGCTTCCGACGACCCCAAAAAACCGTGTATTCCAAAATCAAACTCAAACCCATCACCAACCCGCAACCCAAGGGATTGTACCACAGGTACGCATCCTGATCTACCCAGAAAAACATATAGAGCACCACGGCCTGTGAAACCAGCGCGGCCCAAAAAACAGCCTTGCCACCCACAGGTTTCAGAAAAAATGCCGTGAAAAAGATGCCCAGCATGGTACCATAAAATATGGATCCAATCATGTTAACGGCCTGTATCAAATTATCGGGCAACTTGACGTATGTGGCAAAAATCATAATGAACAGCCCCCAAAACACCGTTGCAAGGCGGGATGCCCGAAAATAATGCGTATCATCGCGGTCTTTCACCAAGGAGCGTCGGTATATGTCGTTGATGGTGGTGGCTGCCAAAGAGTTCAATTCCGAAGCCTTTGTGCTCCAGGAAGCACTGAAAATCATGGCAAACATCAACCCGATCAACCCCACCGGCAAATAATGCATAATGAATCCAATAAATATATAATCCTTGTCTTTTGAATCTATTTGCGGGAGCGCCTGCCTGGCAAGCTGCACGGCCTGTTCGTGCAATTGAACACCCTGGCGGTCAATCTCCTGCAATTGAGCGCGCGCATCCTGTACACGGGCGTCATCCGACGTATGCAAACCTTCAACCAGCGCGTTTAAAGCCGTTTTTTTGATTTGAAACAAAGTGTCGGCACTGGCTTCAAGTTGTATAAACCGGGTATTCTGCGCCGTATGCGTAATTTTTTCCCGACTGGCCTGGTTGAAATACAAAGGCGGCTGGTTGAACTGGTAAAATACATATACCATGACGCCCACCGACAAAACCAGCAACTGCATCGGTATTTTTACAAAACCATTAAAAAGCAATCCAAACCGGCTCTCTTTCAACGATTTACCCGATAAATACCGCCCAACCTGGCTTTGGTCGGTTCCAAAATAGGATAAAAACAAAAACGTAGCCCCCAATATGCCCGACCATACATTATACCGATCGTGCCAGCTGAATGACCAGTCTACCACCTGGGTTTTGCCTGTTACATGGGCTATCTGCCAGGCTTCCGTCAATCCAACCCCGGCAGGCAGCTGATAAAGCACCATGATAAAGGCCAGAACGAGTCCGCCCATCATAATGGTCATTTGCAACTCCTGGGTGCGGCTTACGGCAGCATTGCCTCCAAATGTGGTATAGGCAATTACAAAAGCCGCTAAAAAAAAGTTGGTCAAGGCCAGGTTCCAGCCAAAAACAGTAGACAAAATGATGCCCGGCGCATATATGCTGATGGCCGCTGAAATGCCGCGCAACAGCAAAAACAACATGGCCGCAAAGGTGCGCATGCGCACATCAAAACGCTGCTCTAAGTATTCGTATGCAGTCGTAATACGCAATTTGTAATAAATCGGCAGAATAAAATATGCCAATATCACCATGGCAATGGGCATGCCGAAATAAAATTGCGCAAACTGCATCCCGTCGGCGAACCCCTGCCCCGGAGTGCTCAGGAATGTAATGGCGCTGGCCTGGGTAGCCATAATGCTCAACCCGATGGTAATCCAGGGCAAGTCGCGTTTCCCGGCCAAATAGTTTTCACTGGACCCCAGGTTTCGGCTTTTGTACATCCCGTATACAATCACCATGGTAAGGGTAAAAATCAGAACAAGCCAGTCGATAAGGTGCATACGATCGTTTTTGACAGGTACAGGTGGATCAACGGAATGAAAAATAGAGCAGCGCGGCAATTGCCATCAGAAAGAAAAACCAGGCCCAAAGGCTGAGGCTGTTTTCCCGGTACACATTGTACATGCGCTCCATCAGGTTGCGCCAGTCAAGCTCCCCTTTTTTACTCATGGTTACCGGTTCGTGGGCCAGACAAAAGTAGCGCCGAAGCCCTTTTCGGCCCTGGTCGCCGTGTTTGGCCAGGATCATAAAATCCGAATTTAAAAAACACAGGTCAAACAACTCGCTTTTACCTGAAATTTCAATAATCAGTGTATTGTCCCCTCCCAGTTGGCGGTAGGTTCCTTTTAAAATGTTGCCATCCAGTGAAAGCAAATATTCGCTTCCCGGGTTAAAAATGTGCAAAATGGCCTCGTGAAATCCATCCTCATCGCGAATTTCCTTCCAGCGTTTCTGATGCCAAAATTTGGTTTCGCCCAGGTCTTCTCCAAACGGCTCCACCTTGGGAAGGATAAAATCCAGATGGTCATCCAGCGAGCCCAGTACCTCCGGCAACTCCGGACTGAAACCTCGGGAAATGTCGCGTGCGAGTTGTGAAAAAAAATCCATAGGGTGCGTTTATTGCTTTGGGGGTAAAATTCGCGCAAAATATTTTACCAAAAACAGTTTATTTTGCCTCCCCGATGGAAAAAGGCCTTGCTTTGGCGAGATATTTGAATCGCGGATATTCCCTCCGCTTCATTTTATCATCCGATGCGCTTTTACCCGCATTCTGGCAACCGGAACCGGATCATTCATCCCGACCGATTGGGCAGGCCATCGTCATCCCTTGTGTTTATGCGTAAACCTGAGCGTATACCGATGTTACAATATAATCTGAGTTACTGGGAGAACGAATCCTTCTTCAAAGATATAGACCTGGCGGTCATAGGCAGCGGCATTGTTGGATTAGCGGCCGCAATTCACGCCAAAACGACCAATCCACACCTGCAAGTAGCCATAATTGAGCGCGGAACCCTTCCCGCAGGCGCCAGTACCCGAAACGCCGGTTTTGCCTGCTACGGTTCCATGACCGAACTCATAGACGACCTCAGCCACATGTCGGAAGAAACGGTGCTCGAAGTCGTGGAAATGCGTTGGCGCGGACTGCAACTCTTGCGCGCCCTCGTGGGCGACAAAAACCTGGATTTTGAAATGCACGGCGGGTATGAGGTCTTCACCGAAGATGAAGAAAGTGTGTTTCAGGAATGCCTGGAACGCATGGCCTATTTCAATGAAAAAATCGGAAAAATCACCGGCGCCCAACATACCTACTGCGTCGCCGATGATCGTTTGCCTGCTTTTAAATTTCAGGGAATAAAACACCTGATCTTGAACACCTGTGAAGGACAGGTGCACACGGGCAAAATGATGAAAACCCTCATGCAACTGGCCCGCGACAAAGGCATTCGCATTTTTACGGGTTTGGGAATCCGCAGCATTGAAGACAATGGAAGGGGCGTTATGCTGGAAACTGATTTTGGCTGGCAAATCCAGGCGCCCAAAGTATTGTTGGCCGTAAATGGTTTTGCCAAACGCCTTTTGCCCCAATTGGAGGTAGTTCCAGCCCGAAATCAGGTGTTAATTACAAAAAAAATACCCGATTTGTCGGTAAAAGGTTGTTTTCACTACGACCGCGGATACTATTATTTCCGCAACATCGACGGGCGTATCCTGCTTGGCGGCGGCCGGCTCCTGGCGCTGGAAGCCGAAAATACCGATCAATTCGGCAGCAACGAAATGATCCGAAGCGCCCTCGCGCAATTGCTCCACACCATGATTTGCCCACAACAAAAGCCCGAAATTGAAAGCTGGTGGAGCGGCATTATGGGGCTGGGGCCTGTAAAACGGCCCATCATTGAGCGGGTTTCGCCAAATGTGGTTGTATCCGTGCGCCTCAGCGGAATGGGTGTTGCCATCGGGTCGCTTGTGGGAAAGGCAGGCGCCGATTTGAGTCTGGAAAATATGGTTCTCCGCAACGACGTAATTTTATAATGAAAATGGGCCGAATTCGGGGCTTTTTTCGTTTGACTTTTGATTTAACCCGGTGAAACCAAAAGCACTGCTTCGGTTTCACCGGGTTAATTTAAAAATGCATATTTGCAAAAACATTTTGCAAATGGAAATCCCGCGATTTATAGAACAGGAATTGATTGCACACCTCGAAAAGGAGGAAATTACGCTGCTCATCGGACCGCGCCAGGCTGGAAAAACCACCTTGCTGAAAGACATTGCGGGTAAATTGGAGCGGGAAGGAAAAAATTGCCTGTTTTTCAACCTGGATATCGACGCAGATGCTCAACATTTTGTCACGCAACAAAAATTGGTTGACAGGATTACGGCCCTGACCGGAGGCAAACGAACGTATGTTTTTATCGATGAAGTTCAGCGTATCGAAAATGCAGGCTTATTTTTAAAAGGCATTTTTGATCGCAAGTTGGTGCATAAATGGATTGCAAGCGGTTCGGGCAGCCTGGAATTGAAAGAAAAAATTGCCGAATCGCTCGCAGGTCGAAAACGAAATTTTTTACTTTATCCTGTTTCAATAGCGGAATTTCTATCCTACCGTCTTTCGATCGGGATATCCCAATGTATCCCCTTGTTGCAAACAGATGCCCTTTTAGAGGAAAATATGTTGTTTGAATATTTGCAATACGGAGGCTATCCCAGGGTAATTACAGAGCAAGATCCATTAGAAAAGCGCAAAATTTTACAAGAAATTTTTGAAAGCTATGTTGAACGCGATTTGCAATCCTTGCTTCAAATAGAAAAAAAAAGGGAATTGATTACCCTGCTTCAGTTGATTGCTTACCGTATCGGACGCCTGGTGAATTACCAGGATTTGTCTAATATGTCGAACTTAAGTGTTCCGACGGTTAAAAAATACCTGTGGTATTGCCAAAAAACCTTCATCATCGATGAGGTTTTGCCTTATTTTTCCAATAAAGCGAAGGAATTGACCAAAACACCCCAGTGTTATTTTGTTGATTTAGGATTTCGAAATTATTTGCTGGATGCTTTTAACGTAAGCGAGCATGCGCCGGACTTCAGTTTTTTATTTCAGCAATTGATTTTTCAATTGTTGCAAAACCGTTTTGCCAACGGAATTTCCAGCATTCGGTATTGGAGAACGCAAAACCAGGCAGAAGTAGATTTTGTCGTACAAAACGGTTTAACGCTTTTGCCGGTTGAGGTGAAAGCAGCGCCCATGCGTCGGCCTGAAATAACGCGTTCCATGCGCAGTTTTCTCGACGCATACAAACCCAAGGAAGCCTGGATCATCAACCGACAACTGAAAGATACGCTCCTTGTGGACAATACAGAAGTCAAATTCCTGCCCTGGTACGAGTTGCTCGTTTAAGCAAAATCGTTGTCATTTAGAGCCTATTAATATTTATATTATTAATTAATAGGCTCTTACACCTGTTCCAGTCTTTTTCCGGCCGCTTCCAGCATGTCTTCCGTTTTGGCAAAACAGAAACGGATTACTTTTGCATCGTGCCCGTTGGAATAAAAAGCCGAAACGGGAATGGCTGCCACGCCATATTCGGCCGTCAGGCGCTTGCAAAAATCGAGGTCACCTTCGTTGCTGATGGCGGAATAGTCGTACAATTGAAAGTAAGTGCCTTTGCAGGGCAAGGCCTTAAAGCGGGTATTGGCCATTGCCTGTGCAAAAAAATCGCGTTTTTGTTGATAAAACTGCGGCAAACCCAGGTATTCGCTGGAATCGGCCATAAAATCGGCAAAGGCGGCTTGCATCGGGTGGTTGGCGCAGAACACATTGAACTGGTGCACTTTGCGAAACTCGGCGCTCAATTCCGGCGCCGCAATGCAATATCCGGTTTTCCAGCCGGTGTTGTGGTAGGTTTTGCCAAACGAATAGATCGCAAGCGTGCGTGCGCGCAATTCGGCGTGCGCAAGCGCAGTGTCGTGGGGCTGGCTATCGTATATTAAATGTTCATATACCTCGTCGCTCATCACCAGAATATTGGTTCCGTGCAAAATACCTGCGAGTGCATCCCAATCGGTACGGGTGAGGATTTGGCCGGTTGGGTTGCTGGGGGTGTTTACGCAGATCATGCGCGTACGCGGGGTGATTAATTTTGCAACTGCTTGCCAGTCAACCTGGTATCCGGGCGCTTCAAGTTGGTAAGGCACCGCCACACCGCCCATGGTTTCGATGGAAGGGCGGTAAGAATCGTAGCAGGGTTCGAGCAGAATCACCTCATCGCCCGGGCGCACAAAAGCACCCATGATGCAAAAAATGGCCTGCGTACCGCCCGCAGTTACCGTGATTTCGGATTCTGGGTTGATGGAGATGCCGTACATCGCTTCCATTTTGTGGGCGATGCGTTCGCGCAAAAGCGGCAAGCCGGCCATGGGCGCATACTGATTGTCGCCTGCGGCCATGTGTTGGCTTACCAGTGTTTGCAATTTTTCCGAAGGGTTGAAATTGGGGAAACCCTGGGCCAGATTAATCGCTTTGTGTGCAGCAGCCAGGGCCGACATAACGGTAAAAATGGTGGTGCCCACATGGGGCAATTTGGATTCGATCTGCATGGTTGGGCTGTAAATTTACAAATCAAAATTAGGCTCCAGCAATTCGCTGTTGCGCACATAAAAGTCGCTGATGTATTTCACTGCCTCAGCGGGATCGTCGGTTATGAGAAATAAATCGAGGTCGCCGGGACTGATGGTTTTCAAATCGTTTTCCATACATTGCTGCATCCAGTCATGCAAACCGCCCCAAAAAGCCTTTCCTACCAGCACAATGGGCACAGCCGAAATGGTTTTGGTTTGAATCAGGGTAAGCACTTCAAACAGCTCATCCATGGTGCCGAAGCCGCCAGGCATCACCACAAAACCTTTGGCGTATTTTACAAACATCACCTTGCGCACAAAAAAGTAGCGGTGTTTCAGGTTGAGGGCAGGAGCAATGTAGGGGTTGTGTCCGGTTTCGAAAGGCAAATCGATGTTCAATCCCACCGAAGTCCCCGATTTCATCCAGGCGCCTTTGTTTCCCGCTTCCATAATGCCCGGGCCACCGCCGGTTATAACGCCAAATCCCTCTTCTGTAAGCCGGGCTGCAATATCGGTTGCCAGTTCATAAAACGGACTGCCTTCCTTCAACCGTGCGGATCCGAAAATGGATACACATGGACCCACATGGTTCAATACTTCAAAACCATCCACGAATTCGGCCATTACTTTAAACATGGTCCAGGCATTTTCGCCGCGGATGTTGCTCCATTTTTTCATTGGCCGGCCATGAGAATCGCCGCTTAGCTCATCTAATACTTTGTCCTTCATATTTTTATGTAAAAATTAAAGGCGTACGCGCAGGCGCTGCCCCAGTTTTTCATACGCTGCTTTCCAGTCGTCGTTGGCAAATACCCATTGCCCTTTGCGATAGCCTTTTGTCAGCAAGTAAAATTCGTTTTGGCTGCGCCAGATGGCTGGTTTCAGCCCCATACCCTCTACAATAGCGAGCACTTCATTGAGCCATTTTACCCGCTGCACCGAAGACTCATCGAGTTCAATTTTCTTGATTTCCCGCATGATCCTTTCCCCAATGGCATGGCGCACAGACTCTTCATCGCCTAATTTTACATTCCAGCGAGCGATGTCATCGGAAATGCGCCGCAAATTTCGGGGATCATTAATGCCATCCCCGTCAAAAAAGTGCAACAAATCGGCGTTGAGTACATAGGCGGCAATGTTCCGCCAGGCATCGGGCAGGGTAAGGCCGGTTTCGAGCAATCCCGTCATCAGTTGGTAGTTGTCGTTGAAGACATTGCGGAAATTGGCATCGGCCAGTGCCAGGCTGTTCTGGGTAATATCGGAAATAATTTTTACCTTTTCATCGGCAAAAAGCGAGGAAAACGTAAATTTTTCCGGACCAAAATATTCCTGTAAGGTACCAATTACTTCACCGAGTTGGGCATGTTTGAATGCCTTTCCGGTGCGTTCGTACATCGAATCGAAGGTGGTGCGGTTCATGGTAGCCGACAGGTTTCCGATGATGTGCTGCTGCCCCAGGTATAAAATGGCATAACAATAGGTTTTTTGTGCGTGGCTCAGGCGCGAGCGTATGGCCAGGCGCGAAACAGCAAACTGCACCGTACCGGCCTCTATTTTTTCAAAAAACTCGATAGATGCCGTGTAATTGAACAAATCCAGGTTTTCCGGATGTTCTTCAAACAGGGAAGAAACGGCAAAGTGCATGGCCACACGGTCGAGCGTAACGCGTGTGGGCACCACATTTTGCAAAAAACTGGCTGCACCGTTGGCCAGAACATTGCTGGGCGCCTCGGCCAATCGTCGATTGAATTCGTTGTGCAAGCTGCGTCCGGATATATCCTGAATATAATCCATGGCACGCAGGGCGTACTGCAGAATCTGGTTGGTTTCTATTCCTGAAATTTCATCAAAAAACCAGCCGCAGCTGGTGTACATCAGGATGGCGTGCCGTTGCATTTCAAGCAAACGCAGCACCAGTACTTCCTCCAGGCTGCTCAGGGTACGCCGGCAATGTGTTTCAAGAAAACGGGCCACCGATTCATCGGAGCGGTTGAGCATCACCGCAATATAATCGTTGCGAGCCGCCCAGGGGTCGCGCAGGAAGCGCTGGCCTTCGCGTTCAAACAAGGGTGCAGCCTGGTCGCGCAGCCAATCGAGGGTTTCGCGCAGGGGTTTGCGCCATTTCTGGTGCCAGCCAGCGTTTCCACCGGTATTGCATCCGCAATTGTTGCGCCAGCGTTCGACGCCGTGCACACAGCTCCAGGAGGAGTTTTCGTGTATCTGTACTTCCCATTCAGGCGGAAACAACTCAAGAAACTGGCCATAATTGGTCAGTTGAGCCTCTCCACTGGTTTCAATCTGGTTGAGGCAATCGGCCAGGGCCATTTCTCCAAAACGGTGGTGGTGACCGTAACTTTCGCCATCGGTAGCAATATGCGACAATTCCGGGGTATCATCGTTTGAAAAGCCGCTGAGCATGCGGTTGGCAAAGGATTTTCCGCTGTTGAGCAAGCCATTAAATGCCACCTCCTGCGCGACAACGCCATTGTAAAAAAACAGGGCGATTTTGCCCCCGCTGGGCAACTGGCACCAATAGGGTATGCGGGTATCTATCGTTTCGGTGCTTACCTCCTTCCAGGCGCCATTGCCTTTGCGCACCGCCTTCGCTTGTCGCGGCGCCAGCACAGTAAATTTGATACCCTGGGCCGCCAAAACTTCGAGTGTTTCGGTATCGGCCGCCGTTTCGGCCAGCCACATGCCTTCGGGCAGGCGCTGAAAACGATGTTCAAAATCGCGGATGCCCCACACCACTTGTGTCACCTTGTCCCGGTAATTGCACAAAGGCAAAATGAGGTGGCTGTGCACCTGGGCCATGGCCGAGCCATGACCACCAAACAATTCCTGGCTGCGTTTGTCGGCTTTTACAATCAAACCATAGGCCTCCGGGTCGTTTTCCTCGAGCCAGGTAAGCAGCGTCGGGCCGAAATTGAAGGAAATCCGGTTGTAATTATTCCGGATTTTGGAAATCCAGCCCTGATCATCCAGAATCCGGGCTGCGGCATTGGGCGCGTAACATTCAAAATTGATGCGCGCATTCCAATCGTGAAAAGGACGGGCACTTTCCTGTTGCTCCACAATTTCCAGCCAGGCGTTTTCGCGTGGCGGCTGGTAATAATGGCCGTGGATACAAACAAACTTGTTCTTGCGTGGCATGGCGGCGAAGGTATGGAACTCAATTTAATGTACCAATGCGCCTGCAAAAGTGCTGCCAACTTGCAGAACGCATCGCTACAATCCGGCTACGAATCAACAGGATTTATCCTGCATTTACCAGTCAGATCGTGTTAATTTTACATTAACCTGCCGAAATGGCATTTTGTTCGGTGCGTTTCCGCAATAATATTGCATTGTCATTACCCGGAAAGAGGCTTGCGCTGTTTTGTAAGTAATTCATAATCAAAAAGATCAATGCTGATTGCTGCACATTATGCGCGTTTTCATGGAATAGTTTGCCATACAAGTTCTACCTTTGCACTTCCTTTTTTTTGACATTATACCTCCGAAGCATGACTTCTCGCGCCATTCGACAGCAATTTCTTGATTTTTTTGCCTCCAAAGGCCATAAAATTATTCCTTCAGCACCGCTGGTGGCTAAAGGCGACCCTACCCTGATGTTTATTAATTCGGGGATGGCTCCCCTGAAGGATTTTTTCCTGGGCAACCAAACGCCTCCTGCCAAACGCGTGGCCGATACCCAAAAATGCCTGCGCGTAAGTGGAAAACACAACGACCTGGAAGATGTAGGCTTCGACGGGTACCACCATACCATGTTTGAAATGCTGGGAAACTGGTCTTTTGGCGACTATTTTAAAAAAGACGCCCTCGCATGGTCCTGGGAACTGCTCACCGAGGTATATAAAATTCCGAAAGACCGCCTGTATGTGTCGGTTTTCAAAGGCGACGAAAACCAGGGCCTCCCTTTCGACCAGGAAGCCTACGACGTATGGAAAGGCCTGATCGCTGAAGACCGCATTCTGCCTTTCGGCAAAAAAGAAAACTTCTGGGAAATGGGCGACCAGGGCCCCTGTGGCCCCTGCTCCGAAATCCACGTGGATTTGCGTTCCGATGCCGAGCGCGCCCAGGTAGATGGCCGGAATCTCGTTAATGCCGATGATCCGAACGTCATTGAGGTGTGGAACAACGTGTTTATGCAATTTAACCGCAAAGCCGATGGCTCCCTGGAAGAATTACCCGCCAAAAGTGTAGATACCGGTATGGGATTTGAACGCCTCTGCCGCGCCGTTCAAGGGGTTGCCTCCAATTACGATACCGACTTGTGGTTGCCACTTTTCAACTTTTTGGAAAATATTTCAGGGATCAAATACACCGGCTCCTACGACCGGGAAGCCAAAACCGACGTGGCCATGCGCGTGGTGGCCGATCACTTGCGCGCCGTAAGCTTTGCCATCGCCGATGGCGAATTGCCGTCGGCAAGCGGCGCCGGTTATGTGATTCGGCGCATTTTACGCCGGGGCGTGCGCTATTATTACTCTTTCCTCAACCTGAAAGAGCCCGTTCTGTACCGCATGTGCCCGATCCTGGCAGAAGAATTTGCCGATGTTTTCCCGGAACTGAAAAGCCAGATCGATTTTGTGGTGAAAGTAATTCTGGAAGAGGAAAAATCTTTCCTGCGCACCCTGGAGCAAGGCCTCAAACGCATTGAAAATCTGGACATAAAAGACAATACGGTAAGCGGCGAACAGGCATTTGAACTGCTTGATACTTTCGGCTTCCCGTACGACCTCACGCACCTGCTCGCACGCGAAAAAGGCTGGCAGGTGGATGAAACCGGTTTCCAGGCTGCCCTTTCTGTTCAAAAAACACGCTCCCGCCAGGATGCCGTGAAACAGGTGGGCGACTGGATGGTGCTGCACGATGCACCGGATGTGGAATTCATCGGATACGACAATCTGGAAATGAGTGGTTCCTATGTGCTCAAGTACCGCACGGTTTCGGCAAAAGGCGCCAATCAATACCAGATCGTGCTGAACCGAACGCCCTTTTACCCGGAAGGCGGCGGCCAGGTGGGCGATACCGGCGTTTTGTATTTCGGCGATGAGGCCGTTAAAGTCCTCGACACCAAAAAAGAAAACAACCTGGTGATGCACATCGTGGAAAAACTGCCCGAGCGCATCGATCATCCCAATGTACATGGTGTGGTAGACGCCATCAAGCGCCATTACACCGAGCGCAACCACTCGGCTACCCACTTGCTGCATGCCGCGTTGCGCCGCGTTTTGGGCGCCCACGTGCAACAAAAAGGCTCTTACCTCGACGATCAGACCCTGCGCTTCGACTTTCAGCATTTCCAGAAAGTTACCGATGAAGAAATCGCTGAAATAGAACGCATTGTAAATGAAAAAATTCGCGAAGACGTTCCTTTGGAGGAAGCGCGCAATTTGCCGATTGAAGAAGCCAAAAAATCGGGTGCGATGATGTTGTTTGGAGAAAAATACGGCGAAACCGTGCGTATGATCACGTTCGACCCTGCTTATTCCCGCGAATTATGCGGTGGTTGCCATGTAAAACGCACCGGCAACATCGGCTACTTCAAAATTACCGCCGAAACTGCCGTTGCTGCCGGAGTACGCCGCATTGAAGCGGCCACAGCGTTGGGCGCCGAAGCCTACGTGAGCGCCCTGGAAAATGAACTGGGCGCCATCAAAAATGTCTTGAAAGCACGCGACCTGGCCAAGGCAATTGGCGATTTGCAGGATGAAAACAAACGCTTGCAAAAGGAAATCGAACGCCTGATTCAGGAACAAGCCAATGGCCTGCGCGAAGGGCTGCGCCAACAGTTTGTGGATCATCAAGGCATTGCGTTGCTGCTGGCCGAATTGCCAATTTCTGATGGAAATGCCGTAAAAACCCTGGCTTCCGAACTGGAACGCGAAAAAGGCAACGCATTAATCGCATTTGGCGCTGTGAGCCCCGACGGGAAATGCATGCTGACGGTTAAAATCAGCGACAATCTGGTAAAAGAAAAAGGCTTGAACGCCGGAACCATGGTGCGTGAATTGGCCCAAAAGTTCCTCAAAGGCGGCGGTGGCGGTCAGCCAGGCTTTGCAACGGCTGGCGGCACCGATGCCAGTCTGCTGAAAGATGCACTGGAGGCCGTGAAAGGGTATATCGGGTAAAAAGAGTTGTCAGATTTGTGTCATTTCATCAGGCATGAGCACAACCTTCGCGGCAATTGACCGTCAAAGTTGCATTGATCATTTTAAATAAAACATTATGAACTTCAAGCAAATGTTGCACCAGGTGCTAGCCCTCGTATTTTTTGCCATGCTGAACGCATCCTTGTTTGCCCAGGAAACACCTGGCCAGGGGCATCGCCCGCCCCCACCTCCCGGCGGAGCCGATATGGAGCAAAACATGGAACAGGAGCGTTCCTCCATGGCCAAAGAAGTAGGCTTGAACTCCGATCAACAAGCTAAAATCAAGAAAATTGATGCCGAATTCAAGGCCAAACACAAGGCAGAAAAAAAGCAACGTAAAGAAGACCATGAAAAAGACCGCCAGGAACGCATTGCTGCCCATAAAGCGGTTATGACACCCGAGCAGTCTGCCAAATACGACCAATGGATTCAAAAACGCGATGCCGAACGTAAGGCACGGCATGATCAACACATGCAAGACAAGCAGGCACGCAAAGCCGATAAAAAAGCCATGAAAAAAGGCAAAGGCCAGCCTGCGCCAACTCAAGACGGTGGGCAGAAAAACTAAAACACTGTTTTCTGCAAAAGAGAAAAACCCGAAGTTCGAAGGTATTCGAAGTTCGGGTTTTTCTTTTATACCACTATATTCAAAACCTGGCACAGGTATAAGGCCCCAAAATTGAATGTTTCTTCCGGCTATCCCAGCGCTTGTTTGCGTAATTTCTGCAAAAATGGCGAAGCAAAAATGAAGGATTGCAAATTTTCGTTTTCGCTGTGCAACACCTGCTCTTTGTTGCCGCTCCACTCCAGCCGCCCCTCGTGCAGAAAACAAATGTTGTCGCCAATTTCCATCACCGAGTTCATGTCGTGCGTGTTGATGATGGTGGTGATGTTCTTTTCCTCGGTGATGCCCGAAATCAATTCATCGATCAAAATGGCGGTTTTGGGATCGAGGCCGGAATTCGGCTCATCGCAAAACAGGTATTGCGGATTCAACACAATCGCACGGGCGATGCCCACGCGCTTCTGCATCCCGCCCGACAATTCAGACGGGTATTTGCGGTTATTGCCTGCCAGATTCACACGCTCTAAACAGTAATTTACCTGATCCAGCTTTTCTTTAGACGACATCAGGGTAAACATGTCGAGCGGGAAGCGGATGTTTTCTTCCACGGTAAGCGAATCAAACAAAGCCGACCCCTGAAACAGCATGCCGATTTTCATCCGGATGGCGCGCATGCCTTCCTTATCGAGGGCAGTAAAATTGACCGAATCGTACCAAATGGATCCGGAAGTAGGTGTTTGCAAGCCCACCAGAATTTTGAGCAATACGGTTTTGCCCGCTCCGGAACGCCCGATAATCAGGTTGTTTTTACCTGCCTGAAAGGTAAAATCAATGCCTTGAAGCACGTTTTGCTCCCCAAATTTTTTTATAATATTTTCAGCACGAATCATGGTAGTATGGCTTCTTATAAAACCGCTTTAAAGCCGTTTCCAAGGCAAATGTACATAATTTGTTCCAACCCAAATGCCGTTTCCATTCACCAGTACCCTATCGTTATCGACAAAGGCTGCTTATTGTCTTTTAGGTAAATACAGGCCTCATCCCAGCTGGGAGCCCTGAATTTGGGCCTTGCATTGTTGGAAAATCCGTACGCCTCCGTGGGTACACCAAACCAGTTGCTATCCAGACGTTGGTTGTTGTTCTCGTCCTGATAACAGGCAATAGCGTAATAACCCGGCTGAAAATCAGGCAGTTGCACCAATACCGTTCCCTTTGCCTTCACAGGTACCGCTTGCAAATGAATGGCTTTTTCGATCTGCATAAAACCGTCAGCCTTGTTGTACACCGCTATGCGCATTTGGCCTTTTGCGGCTACTACCCCTTTTACCGTTAAAGGCTGCGTCCCCGGTGTCAAAACCCAAAGCAACATGGATAACAGGATCATGTGGTTCCATTTTATGGTTACAAGTTGGAATAACAACTTGAGGTGCTGCAAACATAGTGCGCACAAGGGATCAATTCGGATAAAATAGCAGATAAATTGCCCGAATGTGCGCTGTACATTTGCGGTACATTATAAAGTTGACCATTTAACAACAACATATACCATGTTTATTTCCGGAATTCAGCAAATGGGTATCGGCGTTTCGCAGGTGCACGAGGCTTTCAAATGGTACCGCAACCATTTTGGCATGGATGTGCCTATTTTCGAAGAAGCCGCTACTGCGGGGCTCATGCTCCCGTATACGGGCGGGCAGCCGCGCGACCGACATGCCATTTTGGCCCTCAACTTGCAAGGTGGCGGCGGTATGGAAATCTGGCAATACACCAGCCGAACCCCGGTTCCACCGGCTTTCCAGCCCCAATTGGGCGATTTGGGCATATTTATAGCCAAAATTAAATGTAAATCGGTGGAAGCGGCCTATGAGAGCCTGCGCAAGGCAGGCGCCTTGCTCGTCACCGGCATCACCCAGCGGCCCGATGGTCAATCGCACTTTTTTGTCAAAGACCCCTGGAACAACCTGTTTGAAGTGGTGCACAGCGCGGCGTTTTTCAACCCGAAACGACCCACGCCCTTTGGCGGTATTTATGGCGCGGTAATCGGCGTGTCGGATATGCAGAAAGCCATCGCCTTTTACGGCGATATACTGGGTTACGACCGGGTGGTATACGACCAAAGCGGCCAGTTTGCCGATCTCAATGGCGTGGAAGGCGGGTTCGAATCATACCGCCGGGTGCTGCTGCAACACAAGGCCGACCGTGTAGGTCCCTTCAGCCAACTGCTGGGCCCTTCCGAAATAGAACTGGTTTCCTGCATAGACCGCAGCCCGAAAAAAATCTTTGCCGATCGCCTCTGGGGCGACCTTGGCTACATCCACCTCTGCTTCGATATTACCGGCATGGCAGAAATGAAGGCTTTCTGCGCCGAAAAAGGGCATCCGTTCACCGTAGATTCAAGCGGCTCCTTCGATATGGGCGAGGCTGCAGGCTATTTTTCGTACATTGAGGACCCCGATGGAACCCTGATCGAATTCGTGGAAACGCATAAAATTCCGATTGTCAAGAAAATCAACTGGTACCTGGATTTGCGCAAACGAAGCGACCCAAGGCGCCCCTTGCCGGTATGGATGTTGAAAGCGCTTTCGATGGGCCGGGTAAAAGACTAATTGGCGTTTAAAATATGCAAATGTTTGTTTAATGGGCTGTCAGAAGCGGTGACAAGCCTTAATTTTGTGCGTCTTTTATCAAAAAACACCCTCGAATATGCTGAAATTACGCCTCGTATTCTGTTTTGCACTGGTTTACAGCGCCACCGTGTACGCCCAAAATACCGACAGTACCTACATCGATGTCACCATTGAAGGTCTGCCAGCCGGCAAAACCAAATTGGTAGGTTCCTTCGGCGATCAAAATTACCTGGCCGATTCGACGGTAATTGATGCCAAGGGCCATTTTGTGCTGCGGCGTAAAAAACCGCTTTTCCCCGGATACTATACGTTTTTGCTCCCAGGCTCTCGTTACCTGCCCTTTCTGGTAGACCTTGATCAAAAATTTACGCTGCGCGCCAAGGTTAGTGATATCTTCGGCACCGCCGAGGTCAGCGGAGACCTCAATCCGGTTCTGTTTTTTGAAAACATGAAATTCCAGGCATCCCAGGAAGAAGAACTGGCAACCCTGGCCGATCAAATGTCGAAAAGCGCAACCAATACAGAAAATTACAAAACCGCTAAAGCACGGCAAACCGAACTCCTGGCGCAGCGCAAGGCACAACTCGAAGCCACTTTCAAAAAATACCCCAACGCGTTTTTTACCAAATTCAAAATTGCCGGTCAAAATCCCGATTGGGTAGAGTTTAAAAAACCCAACGGCGACACCGATACCCTGCGCCAACTGGGCCATTACCGTGGCCATTTCTTTGATGGCGTAGATTTTACCGACGAGCGGCTGTTATACACACCCGTGATTGTGAACAAATTGCGCCGCTACATCAAAGACCTTACCCCGCAACGCCCCGATTCCATTATTGTCGTTGCCGATGCTCTTGTCCGCAAGGTGATTCCCTATAAAGAGTATTTCAAGTTTTTCGCCAACTGGATTGCCCTGAATTACGAAAACGGCAAAACCACCGTGATGGATGGCGAAGCGGTGTATGTACACATCGTCCAGAATTTTTTCAAACCCGAACTGGCTTTCTGGGACACACCTGCCAATTTGGAGAAACTGCAAAAACACGTGTGGGAGATGGAAGCCAGCTTGTTAGGCAAAAAAGGCCCCGATGTGCGCGCGCAAGACCAATACGGTGTTTTTCACAGCATTTACGAAAAAACAGCACCTATCATCGTCATCTTTATGTTTAGCCCCGACTGTGAACACTGCCAAAAAGAATCGCCCGAGGTGCAGGCGCTCTACGAAAAATGGAAAGACAAAGGCGTCGATTTCTACGGAATTGCGGTTAACACGAATGATGCCGACTGGAAAGCATTTATTGAAAAAAACAAGTTTACCTTTACCAATGTATTTGACCCCACCAACCGGGCCATTTACGCGAAATACTTTGTCGATATCACACCGGAACTGTACGTACTGAACCAGGATCGCACCATCATTGCCAAAAACCTGCATCCCAACCAATTGGAAACGATTTTCGAGCGCGAGTTTCGGAAAATGAAACACTAATGGATACCAACTGGTATATTATCGCCAATCCTACTTCGAGAGGTGGCGCGGTTGAAAAAAATTGGCCTCAAATAGAGGCTCTTTTGCAAAAACTGGGTTTTTCGTACACGGTTCAGTTTACCGAGCGCCCCGGCCATGCCATTTTACTTGCGCAGGAAGCCGTATTGCGCGGCCACCGGCAAATTCTCGGGATTGGCGGTGACGGCACCAGCAATGAAATCATCAATGGCATTCTGAACCAACAGGAAGTGCCTTCAACGGATGTGGCATACGCGCTTTTGCCTTTCGGTACCGGAAATGACTGGGCTCGAAGCTACCAATTGTCTTCCGATCCGAAAATTCGCCTGCCTCAATTGCTTCAGTATCAAACCGCCCTGCAAGACATCGGGCGGGTGCGCTACACACGTGACGGACAGACAGCAGCGCGCTATTTTGCCAATGTAGCCGGTATGGCTTACGATGGCTTCATCGTACAATCCCTTTCGAAACGCAGGCGCCGCATCAAATCAAGGATGGAATATTTGTTGATGGTGGGCCGTTATTTGAGCAAATACCGACTCCGCGAGGCCCAAATTGAATTTGACGACAAAATTGTTTCCGATTTTTTTTATACCATCAATGTAGGCATCACCCGCTACTCGGGCGGAGGCATGCAACTTACCCCGCATGCTGTTCCCGATGACGGTTTGCTGGCCCTTACTTTTGCCCGAAAGCTACCCAAATGGGAGGTTTTACTCCAAACCACCCGTTTTTACAACGGCACCCTGCTGGAACATCCCAAAGTGGAAGGCTACCAGACAAAACATCTGAAAGTTACGCAAATTGGTCCAACAAGCACCCTTTTGGAGGCTGATGGCGAGTTTTTGGGCGAAACGCCGGTGGAATTTGACATTTTGCCGAAGGCCTTGCGCGTGGTATTGTAGCATGCATTTGCCTACCTTTGCAACCTTGCAAGCACTTTGGGTGTTTATTAGCGACAAAATTTTGGGGCTACCTTTATGTTTATCGAAGTTTTTAAAAGCAAGATCCACCGCGTTACAGTCACCGAAGCCAACCTCAATTACGTGGGCAGCATCACCATCGACGAGGCTTTGATGGAAGCGGCCAACCTTATAGAGGGCGAAAAGGTGCAAATTGTGAACAACAACAACGGCGCCCGGCTGGAAACGTATATTATCCGGGGAGAACGCGACTCGGGTGTGATTTGCCTCAACGGCGCTGCGGCGCGCCTGGTGCAGGTTGGCGATGTGGTGATCATCATTTCCTACGCGTACATGACGCCCGAAGAAGCCCGCACGTTTAAGCCTGCGGCCGTTTTCCCCGATGAAAACAACCGTTTGGTGCGCAAGGATTAGCTTTTACCGCCCTTTCACACGCGAAAGTCCGGCCTTTGCCTGCGCATGCAGGCTAGCGCCATATTCTTCGGTTTTCAGGTTGAGGCAGGTTTGGAAAGCCTTGCGTGCCTCGGCAAAACTGCCTTGTTTTTCGTGAATAATGCCCATTTGCAGGGCCGCATTGCAGGCATAGTACCAAGGGTCGCTGCTGCCCAGCTGTACCGCCTGCTGATAGAACTGAATGGCCTCGGCTCGTTTGTTGAGGTTTTGGGTAATGCGCCCCATCCGGTACAAGTATTCCAAATGAAATTTGTGGTTATTTGCGTAATCGCCAGCAGCATTTTTGAGCAAATCATAAGCCCGCTGGAAATACCCGCCATCAAATAAAAGCCGGGCTTTCAACAGGCGCTGGTCGGGAATTTCGCCTGAATTGGCTGCCAAAAGGGCCGATTTATCGGCTTCGTTGTTGTCACCACCTTTTATTTTTACATAGTGCATGTACGTTTGATATCCCAATTCATTGTCTTGTACGAGGTGATACCAGGCCAATTTTTGATTTGCTTCTTTCAGGTTGTTCTTGCCGTGGTAATGATTTAAAAAATATTCCAGATATTGATTCGCATCGAGGTCAAGTCGGCGCAATTTGGCAAGCCCGAGCATGTAATACGGCAAATAAAAAGGGTGGAATGCCGGGTCGCCTGGCAACTTAGATAAAATTCGGATGGCCTCATCGTTTTGTCCGGTTCTCATCGCAACAGTTCCCAACGCAAATTGGGCCAAAGGATTTTCAAGGGTGGCCAGCTTGCTGTTTTTCAGCGTTTTCCAGGCCAGTTCATAATTGTTGTTGTAATAGTACTGAATGATGGCATAAGCCAGCTGGGTTTCGGCTTCAAAGAGAAACGGCGTTTTTCGGGCAAAAGCCAGCACTTCTTCCAGTTCGGCGATGCCTTGCGTCACGGTTCCATGCATGCCACCCAAGGCCCGTACCGCCCATTTGTAATCGTCGGGAATATTCCCTACCATGGCATGCATAATGCCCAGGCTCTTTTTATTGGCAATAAAATCGGGAAATTTGCGCTGATTTTCTTCCAGCAGCGCAAATGCCTGTTTTACATCGCTCATGGCCGATAGGTAGGCGCTGTAGCGCAAATGCAGCAGCGACCATTGCAGGCGAATTTCGGCCTGGGTGTACAAATAGTAGGGCGAATACGAATCTCCCCGCGCAATTTTGGCCAGGCGGGGCTCCATGTTTTTTTGCAGCCGCTGATATTCAGCCTCATCGTCGTTGATGAACACCAGCATGAAATCGTAGTAATTTTCCAGAAAAAGCGGAATGAGGTTATCAGGCTCGCTTTTTTTGTAAGCGTCAAGGCCTGCGCGGGCTTCATTGAGCCGCAAACTCACGATTTTCTGGTATAAATCGAAAGCCGGGTTGCTGAACTCGAAATATTTAGGCCTGGCAAATACGGGCTGCGCAAGCCCTAAGCAAGCCAGAATCAAAATACCGGAAAATCGGGTTAACAGGGTCATACAGCGTGAATTGGATGAAAAAAAGCCGGAATGATGGGTTCATTCCGGCTCTATCGTTATAAAACCGGGCAAAAATTATTTGCCAGCGAAATGCTCGGCTACTTTATTCCAGTTTACCACGTTCCAGAAGGCCGTGATGTAATCGGGACGGCGGTTTTGGTAGTGCAAGTAATAGGCGTGCTCCCATACATCGAGGCCCAGGATCGGACGACCTTTGTGTTCGGCGAGGTCCATCAAAGGGTTGTCCTGGTTTGGGGTAGAACTGATGAACAGTTTGCCATCGGCGCCTACGTTCAGCCACGCCCATCCGGATCCGAAGCGCGTGGTTGCGGCCTGACCAAACTGGGTTTTGAAATCGCTGAAAGAACCGAATGCCTGGTTGATGGCATCGGCCAAGGCGCCTTCCGGCTCAGCGCCTGCATTGGGCGCCAGCAGTTCCCAGAAAAAACTGTGGTTCCAGTGGCCGCCGCCATTGTTGCGGATTGCAGGCGTATGTTGCGAAACATGCGCAATCAAATCCTCGAGGCTTTGAGATTCAAGGGCTGTGCCTTGAACGGCAGCATTGAGGTTGTTTACATAAGCGGCGTGGTGCTTGCCGTGGTGAATTTCCATGGTGCGGGCATCGATGTGTGGCTCGAGCGCGTCAAATGCGTAGGGCAGTTCAGGAAGTGTAAAAGCCATTTTTTTAAATTTTTGCGTTGGTATGGTATTAGAACAGCAACAAATGTAAGATGTTTAAGGCGGAAGGGAATATCCTGAGCGGCACAAGCTTATGTGAAGTTATGGTTATCCTGGATGGTGTAAGGGGAAGGATCAGCCACCCTGTGTTAGGATGCGGCTTCAGCACCGCAATCATGGATCCGGAAGGAGCCATCGGGAAAAGAAAAACGCCCATACTGCACTGTTGCGATACGGGCGTTTGGTGGGAGAAAAGTAGATTTTATCGGTAAATGGAACAGGGGGATTAAAAGTGTTTGTTTGTGTATGTTTTCTGAATTGTTTTCAGGTGAAAAAGCGCGGATTGAGTTGATTAAATCAAATTAAAAAACTGGGGGGTAGGGTTGAAAAGCAAATCGGTTTTTGCTTGTGGTCGAACAAAATTAGGGGGAGAAAGGGCGGCGCCTATCCGGAGAAACCGGGATTTAAAAACTCAGGGTTTTCCCTGATAAGGTGAACAAGGCACGGAAACCAGGGTGCTGGCGCCTTTGCCGGGCGTTGATTGCACGCTGATTTCGCCTTTTAAAAAATGCACGCGTTGGGCAATGTTTCCGGTTCCCATACCCTGTTTGGCGCTTGCAGGGTCGTAGCCCACCCCGTCGTCTTCCACCAACAGGGCAATTTGCTGTTCGGTGCGGGTCAATTGAACGAGTATTTCATGGGCTTTGGCGTGTTTGAGGCAATTTTGCAGCAATTCCTGTACAATGCGGTAACAATGCAGGGCCACATGCTGGCTCAAATCGCCGTATTCGCCAAAATGTTCGAAGTCAATATCAGGCCCACCCTTGGCTTTTACCCGGTTTATCAAATCCTGAACGGCTTTTACCAGGCCAAATTGCAACAAAGTTCCCGGCTGCAGATTTCGGGCAATATGCCGGGTTTCATCCATGGTTTCGTCTAACAAACCTTTAATTTTCAGCAGGTCTTTGTCTTCCTGGAGCAATTCCGAGCGCCCGGCAAGCCCTTCCAATTGCATGCGTGCAGCCGCAAGCAAGCCGCCCAAACTGTCGTGCAGGTCCTGCGCAACGCGCTGCCGCTCGCTTTCCTGCCCGTCGAGCATGCTCTGCATGGTTTCAATTTTGAGTGCGTCTTCCAGTTC
>JAGWYI010000447.1 GCA_018969455.1 Bacteroidota bacterium
TGTGCGGATCGGCTACGGTTTCATTTGGGAGCATCAATGTGGGGAGTTCGACAACGAAAACCATCCGGATTCAAAATCTGGGCACGGGCCCGTTGACTTTAAGCAGCCTTCCGCTCAGCATCACGGGAACAAATGCGGATCAGTTCAGCATTGTTACGCAACCGACCAGTCCAATCGCGGCTGGCGGGTTTTCGGATATGGTGGTACAGTTTACCCCAAGCTCAACAGGAATCAAAACAGCAGCCATTTCCATCGCCAGTGATGACCCGGATGAAAACCCCTGTTCGGTTACGCTTTCGGGTACAGGGATTTTACAAGCATTCTATTTTCGTTCCAAAACTTCCGGAAACTGGACTGATGCCAGCACCTGGGAAACCTCTTCCGACAATTCAACCTGGTCCAACGCTGTATTGCCGCCGGTGAATTATGCCACCGATTTGACAGTCACCATCCAGAGTTCACACGTAGTTTCCATTTTGGACGATATTACAGTAGACCAGGTAGTTGTTGCGGCAGGTGGCACATTATCTATCAATAACATCACGGCATTAACCATTAACAATGGCTCGGGTGTCGATTTTGATGTGCAAGGCACATTTGAAGACGGGGCAAGTGCCGCGAATACGGCCGTTTTTGCCTCGGGCGCAACCTGGCAATTGGGGAGTGGCGGTACTTTTCTGAAAACAAACGATTCTGGCATGGATGTTTACCGAACAAACTTCCAGGGCGGAATTTCAACCATTCCAGCGACCGCGTATTGGATTATTCGGCTTTCATCCGATTTGAGCCTGGTCACTGCGGGTATGTATTATCCCAATTTGTCGCTGGAAAGTGTTTCCGGGGTGGTCAATTACAACATGTCGGGCTTGTCTGGAATCTGTACGATTAAAGGCAACCTGGATGTAGGCGTAAACGGTGTGGGTAATGTGTATTTGAACAACGAAAATACCAATGCCACAGCCTGCCAGGTATTGGGCAATTTGACCATTGCCGATCGGAGTAAAATTACCAACTACAGCGGAAGTGGTTCAACTTACGGCAACGGGTTTGATGTTTATGGAGATCTGAATTTTGGAGGGAATGTGGATTTGTATTTTGGTAGCGGTTCGGCCAAAGGCGTTTTGGGTTTTAAAGGCAACACGTTCCAAAATGTAATTGGAGGCGGACAAATAGAAGTAAATAATCTGGTTGTCAATAAATCGGCATCATTGGTAAACTTTACCAATATCCCATTTGCACCTGTTGTTCATGAACAAATTAACTTAATAAGTAAAAACATTTTACTGAATGAAGTGGATTTGTGGCTGGACAAAAACTGCCAGGTTTTGAATGCGTCCAACAGTTCCTTTGTACAAACCAATGGTACAGGAACGGTGCTTCGGGAAACGACTTCCACCTATCCATATCCCGTTGGTTACAGCAGTTACAATCCAATTACCATCACCGGTTCGGGGGCCCTGGATTATTTTCATGCGCGCGTGGTGGATGTGGTATACCAAAATGGAAATTCGGGTGCGCCCTTTACCACCAATGTAGTAAACCGTACCTGGTTTGTCACGGAAGAAACTGCCGGAGGGAATACCATGAACCTCACCGTAACCTGGTATGCATCCGATGAGTTGAGCGGTTTTACACGTACAGCCTGTTATGTATCCCATTACGATGGGTCGCAATGGAATCCCACCGCCAATGCTCCTGCAGCGGGCACTGGTTCCGGGCCTTTTACGCGCACACGCACAGGGCAAACCAGTTTTTCACCCTTTGCAGTGGGCAGCAATGGGGCTTTGCCGGTGGAATTGATTGAATTTACGGCAGAAAAACAGGAGCAAACAGTTCTGCTCGAATGGTCAACGGCCTCGGAGCGCGACAATGCGTTTTTTGAAATAGAAAGATCCGGTACGGGTTTGCTGTTTGCGCCCATTGGGCAGGTACCAGGCGCTGTAGCCTCCACCACCATACACAGATATCATTATCAGGACAAGCAGCCTATAAACGGGCTTAATTATTACCGCTTGAAACAGGTGGATACCGATGGAAAGTTTGCATACAGTCCGGTAGCAGAAGTATTGATGGAGTCTAATGCAGCCTTGCGTTTCGTACCGATGCCTGTAAGTAACCAATTGTCGGTTTATTTCCCGATGGAGGAATTGTCTGGTACCTGGAAATTGTACAATCTCCTGGGCGATTTGGTTCATGGAGGCAATGCCGATATTTCTGGGGGCCGTCTGGATCTGGATCTTTCCAGTTTGATACCAGGTATATACCAATTTGAGTTTGTCACAGGCAACAAGCCATATACCGGACAGGTGATCAAACAGTAAAATTGGCTTTCTCAGGTAACCGACCGGAACAACATGCATCCAATGCAGAAATGATGTTGTTCCGGTTTTGAGGGATGCAAGCCTGCGAAAAAATGTGCACCCGTGCTACATGGAAATGTTGAGTTAAGGTCTTGATTTTGAAAGGATTGCTTTTCTTAACAATTCGGTAATATTGGCTTGAAGGATGCTTGAAACAGAGGGGGTATTTTTGCGGCATTCCTTGCAAATCACCCCCAGCTTCATTTAGGCCAACGTATTTGGCTTTAGACCGATTTTTACGAATTACATGTTGTTTTGGTAAATTCGCTTCAGGCCATTTACCTGATCTGCTATTGAGACGCTTGTTTCTTTATCAGGCCATTTAATCAACATTTTGCGCCCGGAATTTCGATTGTTTTGGGAGGCATGTTCTCCTTAGTTGGCTTTGTGACAACTAGGGACTTAGTTTTTTATTCGGCCATGATTTACTTATAAGAATGGCTATTTCAATTCTTTTAAACATCAACCGAGTTTTCGGGCTTGGTTAAAAAATATCAAAAACACTCAATGATCATGAAAAATTGTACACATTTTCCGTTTTTTATAAATGGATTTAAGAGCGATATGGCCAAGTCCGCGCTTAGAAAAAATACCTTTAGTACTTTATTGCTCCTGGGGGCGATGTTGGTTAGTGGGGGCGCTTGGGGGCAGAGTGTTTGGAATGTCTCTACAAATGCAGGAGCATGGCTAACTAGTGGGAATTGGACGCCGAGTGGTGTTCCAACTTCTTCAGATATTGCACAATTTGGTGTAAACCCATCAACTTCACCATATAATGTTGGGATTAATATGAATGGGTCTACTAATAATGGATCGAATGCTCAAATAGTTGGAGCTATTGAAGTTACTTCCGCACGGAATAATCCGTTAGTTATTGGAAATAGCTCGACAACAGCTAATGGTACACTAACATTAAATGGCATTTCGGTAAATAGTGTTTCGAATGTAGTTTTAAGAAATAATAGTTCGGGTTTATTAACATTGCAAAATACTGCAGGTAGTGGCAATAAAACAATGGGCGTTGTGCTGGGTAATTCAACAAATAATATTATACTTATTGACGGAGCTGGGGGAATAACAATTAGCAGTGTTATCACAGGAGCAAATCAACTTACCAAAGATGGCTCTGGTGGTGGAACGTTAACATTATCCGGGGCTAATACCTACTCAGGCGGTACCACAATCAATAGTGGCACTTTAGCATTAGGCGCCGCTGGAGTCCTTGCAGATGCAGGAGCCGTAAATGTAAATGGAGGAATTTTAAGTTGTGGTACATTTAGTGAAACAATAGGTGCATTAACATTGACGTCGGGAAGTATAACTGGCACTACAGGTACCTTAACGCCAAGTTCAACAACAGCAAGTGCTGGAACGATTAGTAAAATAATTGGCGGTACTGGTACGTTTACCAAGAATAATAGCGGAACGGTAACACTTTCAGGTGCAAATACTTACTCAGGAGGGACTACAATAAATAGTGGCATTTTGCAATTAGGAGCTGCTGGCGTTCTTGCTGATGCCGGTCAAATTATTTTAAGTGGAGGAACATTAAGTACCGGTGCAACAACCGG
>JAGWYI010000007.1 GCA_018969455.1 Bacteroidota bacterium
GCGGTAAACCGTTCCAAATTCGGCAATGCGCACGGGCAAATCCCTGTAGGAATGCGGTTTATGCGCGAAAATTTCGCAGTGATGGGGGCAGTTCATGGGTTTGAGCAAAAACTCCTCATCTTCGTCGGGCGTGCGCACAGGCTGAAACGAATCTTTTCCGTATTTTTCCCAGTGTCCGGAAGTGACATACAGTTTTTTAGACCCAATATGCGGGGTAATTACAGGAGTGTAACCCCTCCGCAGTTGTTCTTTTTTCAGGAAGTCTTCCAATCGGCTCCGCAATGCAGTTCCTTTGGGTAACCAGATGGGCAATCCTTGTCCTACTTTTTCAGAGAACATAAAGAGTTCCAGTTCGGCGCCCAATTTTCGATGGTCGCGTTTTTTGGCCTCTTCGAGCAGGTGCAGGTAATCGTCCAGTTCCTTTTGTTTGGGGAAGGTAATGGCATACACTCGGGTGAGTTGTTTGCGTTTTTCGTCGCCGCGCCAATAAGCGCCTGCGAGGTTGGTTATTTTCACTGCCTTAATGGGTTCGGTGCTGGGGATATGGGGTCCGCGACAGAGGTCGACAAAATCGCCTTGCTGGTAGAAGGTGATGCTGCCATCTTCCAGGCCGTCGATGAGTTCGAGTTTGTATTCGTCGTTTTTATCGGTAAAGAACTTGATGGCGTCGGCTTTGCTCACTTCAGTGCGGGTGTATGCGCTTTTTTTGCGGGCGAGTTCGAGCATTTTTTGTTCAATAATTGGCAAGTCGGCGGCGGTAAGGGTTCGGTCGCCGGTGTCGACATCGTAGTAGAAGCCATTTTCAATGGCAGGTCCGATGCCGAATTTGGTGCCTGGGAACAAGGCTTCGAGGGCTTCGGCGAGCAAGTGCGCAGAGGAGTGCCAAAAAGTGGCTTTCCCTTCTTTGTCTTCCCACTTTAGGAAGGTAATGCTGCCGTCTTCCTGTATGGGTCGTGCCAGGTCGCGCACTTCTCCGTTGAATTTGGCGGCCAAAACCGACCGGGCAAGCCCTTCGCTGATGGATTTGGCGACATCCATGGCGGTGGTTCCAACGGCATACTGACGAATGTTGCCGTCGGGAAAAGTAATATTGATCATAAGAAAAAAATTTAATCCCGCCCATACAACAGGCAGGCGCCGGATCATCCTACAAACGATGCCGGCAGTTTGTGAAAAGATGGGCCAAAGATAGGACTTTCGAAAGAGCCCTGCTGTTTTTATCCTGTAGGCTGTCAAATTTTGTGTTGGCGCCTCGGCAGGTGATTTTGAGCAGCCAGGTCATGGCTTGGCAGAAGTCCCTGCTATCCCTAGGTCCTTTGGTATAATCCAAATTGCCCGTACTTTTGCAAAATGAAAGAGATTGTTCAGGAACTCGCACACGAAGTTTTTCCCCTTATTGTTCAAAACCGCCGACACCTGCACATGCACCCTGAATTGTCATTTGAAGAGGTGGAAACAGGTAGATACATTGCCCGGCAGCTGGAAGAAATCGGCGTAAGTTATCGCCACGGTATTGCTGAAAACGGGTTGATTGCGATGGTAAAAGGTAAAAATCCAAAAAAACGTACCATTGCACTCCGAGCCGATATCGATGCCCTGCCCATCTTGGAAGCCAACGAGGTTTCCTACAAATCCCAAAACCCCGGGGTCATGCACGCCTGTGGGCACGATGTACACACTGCCTCATTGTTGGGCACCATCCGGGTTTTGCATCGCATGCGCGACAAATTTGAAGGAACGGTAAAATGTCTTTTCCAGCCCGGTGAAGAAAAATTGCCCGGTGGCGCTTCTATTATGATTCGGGAGGGCGCACTCGAGAATCCAAAACCGGCCAGTATTTTTGGACAGCACGTGCATCCGCCGCTGGAAGTGGGTAAAGTGGGTGTACGCTCGGGTATGTACATGGCATCGGCCGACGAATTGTACCTCACCATTAAAGGCCACGGCGGACACGGAGCCATGCCGCAAGATTGCATCGACCCTGTTGTAATCGCAGCCCAAATCATTGTGGGCTTGCAACAGGTCGTAAGCCGATATGCCAACCCTGGTACACCCTCTGTGTTAACTTTTGGCAAAATTAACTCTTCCGGCGGAGCCACCAACATCATTCCCAATGAAGTACGCCTGGAGGGCACTTTTCGCACCATGGATGAAAAATGGCGAAATGAAGCCCACAAATGGATGAAAAAAATTGCCAACAACATCGCCAAGGGATATGGCGGCTCGGTCGAATTCCACATTGAAAAAGGATATCCGGTGCTGTTCAACCACGAAAAACTCACCGCCCGTGCCAAACGATGGATGACTGAATTTCTTGGCCCCGATCAGGTGGTGGATATGCCCTTGCGCATGACCGCCGAAGACTTTGCCTTTTACTCGCATCACCTCCCCGCATGCTTTTACCGTTTGGGTACCGGAAACCCCGAAAAAGGCATAATCTCGCCCGTTCATACCGACACCTTCGACGTGGATGAGCGCGCACTCGAAACCGGAATCGGACTGATGGCCTGGCTGGCACTGAAAGAACTGGAAGAAAAATCCTGATAAACAGCCTTTTACCCAACCTAAACGACCCTGCTCCCTGTCTTTATTTATACAAATTTGCAGCCAAAAACCTGGATATTCCTGGTTTTTGGCCTGAATATTGCCATACATATGCGCTGCCAATGACGCGAAAACGTTAAATTGTCAAAAAGTACCCGTTTTTTGAAACTTTTTTTTCAATTGTCGCGTTAATAGGCTTGTAATCAATATTTTAATAATCAAATAAACACACCTGAATCATGGCTCGACGCACATTCAAATTTCGCCGCCTTTGGCGGAAATCCCCGCGGCTCGCGGTTGCTTATCTGCGCCGTAAAATTACCCGGCATGCAAAAAGGATTTTGCCGGTAGATGAATGGAATAAGAACTGGCTTGGAGAGGAAATGCGCCCCTTCAACAGCATGCATTGATTGTAGTTGGATTGTTAACACCGCGTTTTTTAGGATGTGCTCGAACATAATCCCACCGATTTGCAAAATGATGAAGATTTACCTGTCCCGACCCTCCCAAAAGGAGGGTTTTTTATTGCACGCAAATTACCTTTGTCCCAACTACACGGCCCACTGTCAGATTTTGTACCCCTTTTTTATGTACAGACTGCGAACAGGGCACTTTGAACCACAATGCCAATTGCCTCTTCTTGCCGCAATTCGCATAATCCTCTTAATAATCTGTTTGCTGTAAAGATTTCATGCTATGAACCTGCGTTTTGTGTTTTCTTTCATGCTTTTTGCCGGCTTGCTTTCCTGCAAAAAAAATGAATCTGCCGCTCCGGCGCCCAGCCCCAAAAATGCGTATTCGGTTGGTACCGTAGAGGGATACCTTGCCAAAACGGGCGCCCTCACTGCTGCCGTTACCGCTGCCGGAAACCTTGTTGCGGCCGAAGAAACCATGTTGCACCCCGAAGCAGCAGGAAGGGTGGTACAAATTAACCTGCCCGAAGGAAAACCGGTGGCAAAAGGTGTGCTGTTGCTCAAAATTTTTGATGCCGACATCAAAACCCAAATCGACAAACTCAACACCCAACTGAAGCAAGCCCAAATTACCGAGCAACGCCTCGGAGAATTGCTCCAGGTAAAAGGGGTAAGCCAACAAGAATACGATCTTGCAGCCTTGCAAGTACAAACCCTGAAAAGCGAAATTGAACTTCAGAAAATCAACCTGCAAAAAACCGAATTGCGCGCTCCCTATGATGGCATCATCGGTTTGCGAAAAATAAGCCCGGGCGCTTATGTCAGCCCCGCTACCGAAATCGCAAGCATCCGCGCAGCGAGCGCCCTGAAACTGGATTTTGCCATTCCAGAAAAATACAGCAGCCTCCTGCATGTAGGCCAAGCGGTACAGTTTACCGTGGAAGGGCATTCGGAAACCTACAAAGCAACCATCGTTGCAACCGAACAACGCATCGAATCGGATACCCGAAACCTTAATGTGCGCGCTATGGTACAAGGCGGAAAAACACTCCTCCCGGGCGCATTTGCCGAGGTAAGCCTCATCCTGGGCGACAAACATCAGGCCCTGCTGATTCCAAATCAGGCGATCATCCCGCAGGCCAGAAACAAACAAGTCATTTTGTGTAAAGGCGGAAAAGCGCAGTTCGTAACCGTTAAAACCGGTGTACGGCAAGCCAATTTGATCGAAATCACCAGCGGCTTGTCGGCTGGAGATACCGTCGTAACCACAGGTGTGCTCTTCCTCCGACCCGATTCTCCTGTGAAATTTTCCAAAGTGGAATAAAATGCCCTTCCCCCAAACAATGCATCGGAACTTTACGCGCATCCATCCTGTTATGGAACGTTACCATGGATAAACCAACTTTTTCGCTCGACAAAAACCGCCTGCGCCTCCGACAGGATGCCCTGGAAGTGGTACGCACCCGCCTGAAATCTGATTTCGTCGGCATAGACGACATCATTGATAACTTGCTGGATTATATTCAGGTATGGTATCTCGTTCCCGAAATACTGAGCCGACCTATTATTGTTTGCCTTTGGGGCATGACGGGTGTGGGGAAAACTGATTTGGTGCGCCGATTGGTAAAATACCTCGAATTTCAGGAACGTTTCGTAGAAGTTGAACTCGGAAATACCGATAATACCACCTTTTTTAGCAGCGTAAATGCCATTTTTACCGCCAATGGAATCACTGATGGGAAACCCGCAATCGTTCTATTCGACGAAATTCAACGCTTCTATACGGTGGAATCGGATGGTTCACCGGTGCAATCTACCAAATTCAACGACTTCTGGGAATTGCTGAGCGATGGGCGACTGGCCAAACGCGAAAAAGAAGACTTCGATTACTACATCTCCGACTTCATGTTCAATCAGCGCCAGCGCAACCGAAACCCGGAACCAGGCCCCGACGCCTATGCTGAAAGTGTCGGATTGTGGGAGGCTCGAAATTTGAAGAAAATGCTGGGCATGGACGAAGATGTGGTGGATATCGCCGATATGACCAAGGTGCAAATGCTGGAACGCATCATTGAAGCCAAAACACGGAAAAAAGTGTTTGAACCCGTTGATTATAGCCAAACGCTTATCCTTATCAGCGGAAACCTGGATGAAGCCTTCCAAATGGCATCCCATACCTCCGACAGTGAAGTGGATGCTGATATTTATCACGCATTTACCAAGAAAATAACCGCAGTCGATATCAAAAATGCCCTTACCCGCCGGTTCCGACCCGAACAGGTGGCACGTTTCGGAAACATCCACCTCATTTATCCAAGCCTGCGAAAAGCCGATTTTGAACTTCTTATCCAAAAAGAAGTCGAAAAAATTGTGCAGCGTACTTTCGACAATTTTGGTGTTCGGGTTGACATCTCCAATTCCATTTACCAACTCATCTACCGAAACGGCGTTTTCCCCGTGCAGGGCGTTCGCCCGGTATTCAGCAGCGTGACTGATATTCTGGAAACCAATCTCAGCAAATTTTTGTTCGAAACCCTGCACCGGGACAAAACAACCGTTTCCGTAAGCTACAATGCCCAGGAACAAAACCTGGTGGCTGAAATTGACGACATCAAAATTTTACTGCCTTTTGTTGGCCGAATCGATAAAATCCGCCAAAGCAACATCAACGATGTGGTGGCCAATGTGAGCATTCACGAGGCTGGCCATGCGGTGGCTTACATCGAACTTTTCGGACTGGCGCCGCTCCAACTAAAGTCGAAAGTAGCCAGCAGCTATGCCGCCGGATTTACTTTTCCCCATGAAATATACGAAACCAAAGAACATCTGATTAAAAAAATAAAGGTGTTCCTGGCAGGAGGAATTGCAGAAGAAATCGTTTTTGGCGCCCAAAATGCCACGGTCGGCCGATTAAACGACCGCGAAAATGCTTCTATGCTGGTTATGGATTATCTGCGACGCTACGGTTTCGACCAAAGATTCCAAGCCAATTATACCCTCGAATACGGGTTTGCCATGGATAAATTCAATACCGACCAGGCCGTGGAAAAGATGATTGCCGAACTGGTGCATGAAACCCGCTCTCTGCTGGAAGAAAACAGGCCGTTTTTACAAAAAATTGCCCGAGTGCTCTTCGAAAAAGGAAGCCTGGAGGCCAAACAAATATCCGAAATTGCAGCGCAGGCAGGAAAAACAGCCCTCATCAAAGAAGAAGGTTATCTGCACCTACCCAATTACCTCCAATTGCTCGATCAACCCTAGTTTTTATTTTTCACACACAATTCCAAAAAAGTATGAAATCATGGTTCCTTGCCTGCCTGATGCTCCTGCTCAGCTCAGCACCTGTTTGGTCGCAAAAGGACGACGCTGCCATCGCAGCCCAAATGAAGCACTTAATAGATAGCATCAGCGCTTCTTACCAGTACCAAACCGGAGAAATATCCCTCCTCAACGGAATGGCCCAATTTACACCCCCCGCCGGCTTCCGGTATTTGAACGCCGAACAGAGCAAACAGGTGCTGGAAGATATTTGGGGCAATCCACCCGGCCAACAAACCCTGGGTATGATTTTCCCGGCCAATCTGGGACCGCTCGATTCTGCCAGTTTTGCCTTTAATATACAGTTTGACGAATTGGGGTATGTGAAAGACGAGGATGCCGATAAAATTGATTACACCCAATTGCTGAATCAAATGAAGGAATCCTCGGATAAAGAAAATGAATCGCGCGTGAAGGCGGGGTTCGATCCCATTCAAATGATCGGATGGGCTTCGCCTCCATTTTATGACAAGGATAAAAAGATTCTACATTGGGCCAAAGAATTGAAAATTGGTGAATTTCCCGAAAATACACTCAATTACGATGTGCGCATTCTTGGCAGAAAAGGGGTACTATCGCTCAATGCCATTGGCAGCATGAACCAGCTGGAAAGCATCAAAAATGCAATTCCCGACATTTCGGGCGCCGTTGCATTTACCAATGGCAACCGCTACAGTGATTTCAGCAAAGTCTCGGGCGATAAAATTGCCGCGTGGACAATTGGCGGTCTGGTAGCCGGAAAAATTTTGGCAAAGGCCGGTTTGTTTGCCATTATACTCAAATTCGGAAAATTGATTCTCGTGGCGCTTCTGGCAGCAGCTGCGGGCATCTGGCGTTTTCTTGGGGGCCGAAAAAAGGATGAAGACACGGCTTCAAACTTCGAAACGCACCATCATACCAATCCTGAAACGCTCAACCCCGAATCGCCTTCCTCCGATAACGAAGCGGTTTAATGATTTTCGAATTCAGGCAAAAATTTGGTTGATCTGGCTTGAAAATGAACTGCCCATAACAACGGGTTAAGGCCTTGAAATGGGGCAAGAAATTACCCTCTTTGTTGTATTGCGCGTTGATTTGCTTTGGTTTTACTCAAAAGCCAAACATCGCACAGCATAACGCCCAAAACAAAAGACGCCCGCATGCAGTGCAAGCGGGCGCCTTTTGTTTGAAAAAACATCCTAGTGAGGCAGTACCCGGAATTCTGTTCTGCGGTTTTGACCGTGGAGCGCATCAGAGCAATTGACTCCGTTGGCACAATGGTTTACCAGTTGGGTTTCACCATAGCCGTGGTACACCATCCGCGAGCGTTTGATGCCACGTGAAACCAGGTAATCAACCACGGCTTTTGCACGACGTTCCGACAATGCCAGGTTGAAGTCGTCGGAAGCCCGGGAATCGGTGTGGGAGTTAATTTCTACCCGTATTTCGGGCATTTTTTGCATCAGGGTAAGCAATTTTTCATCAATAATAGCTTTGGCTTTCCCATTGAGCGCATCGCTGTTCAAGCCGTAATATATGGGCAGGATGTTGTAATCAAGCAATTTGCAATCAATTTTGCGCCATTGGAACGATTCTGAAGCCGTTCCATTGTCGCGCACGAGATATACCTCTTCCCGGGTTTGGGGTGAAACAAGGGTAGAATCAACGGTTTCGTTTTTAACCAAAACCCGTTTTTGAACCGTTGCATACTCTGCAGGAATCTCGATTTCGCGGTAGCTGGCCGGGGTTTGAATCACCTGACGCCGCACCGTTTTGTATCGGCCAATTTGTTTTTGCGCGCTGTAACTGGGTGGCGTTACAATCTTTTTTACGGGAATACGCTTGGTAACCGCCGGGTGAGAAACATAACAAATCACCTGGCAATCGGCCGGATTGGGCGAGCTGCAACCTGCCAGTGGCGGGCGCGATTCGAAACGGGAATAAGCCGGTTCAATTTCAAACGTTTCGAAAGTATCGAGCGTTACCACTGGGTGTATCGTAATTTTGCTGATGGGTTCTTCCACAAGCAGGGTATCAATTACATCGCGATAAACAGCGGGAACATACTCGAAGCGTTTCGACGCTTCTTTAACCAAAATGCGTTCTTCAACGGTTTTGTAAACCGCCGGAACCACTTTATATTGAAGATAAGAAGGGGTCGTAACCACCTTTTCAATTTCTTTTACTTCCTCAATCGGGCAGCGGATGTAGCAAGCGCCTGGTTCCGGATTGGCAGGATAATCCTGTGCTGGAAGTACATAGGGTATACTCAGCGCCAGGGGCAATAAAAAGTAAAAATACCGCATGGTGTTTGTCGAACTTGATTAAATGTTATTCAGATGAAGGTACATGCCAGGTGCTTCAGGGTTGGGCAAACAAATGATGTCTTTTTTTTTAGTTCGCAAATCTACAAAGTTTATACAATCTTGCGCTGTACATTGTTTTTTTTACCAGATATTGTGCTGCACCAAATGATGTCAACCTTATGACGGTAAAACAATTTTTATACCAATATAAATATGAAATATTGATCCTGGGCTTGTTTCAGCACCTTTTCATGGCGGTTATATTGCCCAATTTGCCCATATATACCGCTGTATATTGGCCAATTAACATGTTTATACTTGGCTTGGCCTCCTATGGGGTATTTCATGAAAAATCGAAAATACGGCAACGCATATGGCAGTTGCTGGTGCTGGTGATTTGTATCGAACCCTTGTCGGCTTCGTTTATAGGACCAAGCAAGGGTACCATGATTTTATTGAGTTTGAGTTACGCCGCCTTTTTTGCTTTTGTTTTTTTCGAACTCATGAAATTTCTCATCCGGCCGGGATACATCAATCAGGACATTATTTTTGCTTCGGCTTGTGGGTATCTGTTGCTGATAGAAGTGGCTACTTTTTTGCAACAGTGTATTTTTTACCTCGATCCGAATGCGTACAAAGGCATCGACACCAGTGATCCAGCTGCAGTATACATCGATTTTGTGTATTTTTCTTCCATAATAATTACCAGCATCGGATTTGGCGATATTTTGCCCAATGTTTATTACACCAAGTTGCTGGTAAGCATAATTGGGATTGCAGGACAATTTTATGCTGTGGTTTTGGTGGGAATCCTAATCAGCAAGTTTACCGCGCATTCCAACCGTGGTGCTTGAGGCATTTAAGCAGTTGAAGGTGGAATAAAAAAGCCGTCCCGAGCACTGGGACGGCTTTTTTTGAAGTGAGCAGATTTTTCTTATTTCTTCTTGATCATGTTTTTCAACACATTTTCATCCACATTAACCGGATAGGCCTTCACGAGGTCTTCCACCCACTTTTTTTCCAGATAGTCTTGGTAATCGGCTACGGCGTACCCACGGGCTTCCGAGAGGGTTTTGGCTGTGGGAGGCATGATCGATTCGACTTTGATAAAGGATGCAGTTTTGGTGCCTGCATCTACCTTGGCTTCAGTCATGCTGCCGGCAGTCCACACATTGTTGAGGTCTTTGTTTTTGCCTTTTTCGTAATTTTTTTCCAGTACTGTGAGGATTTCGCCTTTTTTATTGATTTTTTTGAGTACGGCAGCTGCATTTTTCTTGGCAGCCAGTTCGCGTACCTTTTTCAATACTTCCGGGTCGTCGGTTTTAAGGGTATAGATGCTTACCTGGGCGCGTTCGTCCCATTTGTATTTTTGGCTCAAATTGGCTTTGAAGTATTGCTCCAGTCCGATGGAATCGGTGTTTGCGCGATCCCACACGTTTATTTTGAGGGCTTCAAAGAGCAGGATTCCATCTTCGTACTCGCGCATGAGGGCGCGGAACTCGGGGTATTTTTTGTCGAGTTGGCTTTCTTCAAATCCGAGGCTGGCTTCATCCGACCATGCTTTGTACATTTTTTGAATGGTTTCCTGGAGCGGCAATCCTGCGCCGCGCATGCGATCGCGTCCGGATCGGGCACAATAGTCTTCAAAATCTGCCACGGTGAGGGTTTTGGTTTGTCCGAAACGCATCAGCACATCCTGGGGTTTTGCGGGGTCGGGTTTCCATTTAAAGGTATGGAAAACGGAATCCACTTGTTTGGCAGCCCAGTTTGCGAGCGCGTCGGGGTATTCCTGGAAGCTGCTTTCTTTTTTGATGCGGGCGATCATGCTTTGGCGGGCGATTTCGCTGCGGCTGTCGCGTTTCACCCGATCGGTGAGCGGGCGTTTGATGGTTTCGAAATTACCAACTGGGCGGTGGCTCATTCGTTTGATGATATGCCATCCGATGCTGGTTTCTACAGGTGCGCTAAAGTCTCCATCCTGTTGAAGGGCGAAGGCTGCATCTTCGAAACTTTTTTGGTAACGATTAATTCCGAAGAACCCGATGTAGCCACCTTTGGCGGCATTTGTTTTATCATCTGAAAATTTGGCACACAGTTCATCCCATTTCGCGCCTGTTTTCAATGCGGTGTAGATGCTGTCAACTTTTTGTTTAATGGCGGTATTTTTCGCAGGGTTATCGCCTTTTCTGAGCAGGATTTGGGAAACTTCCATTTCACCGCGTGCTGGACGATAGCCATTTATGCGCACAATATGGTAACCGGCGCTTGAGCGGATGGGGCCGGCAATGTTGCCGACTTTGGAGGAATATACCGCTTTTTCCAATGCATAATAACCATCGGGCAACATGGCTGTAATGAATCCGAGATTGCCTTTGTTTTCTTTAGCCGTTTTGTCGTCGGAGCTATCGGCTGCAACTTGTTCGAAAGAACCGCCTTTTTGGAGCAGTTTATACGTGTTTTGGGCGCGGATGTAGGCCCGCAGGGTATCGGCAGCTTTGGCATTGCGGTCGGCAGAAAAGAAGATGTGACTGATGTCGACATCCTGTTGCATGCGCTCAAAGGTTTCACGCACCAATTTGTCGGTGACTTCCTTGTCTTCCAGATAGGATTTGGCCAATTGGCGGCGATAGCCTTCGAGTTCGCTGCGGAGGGAACTCAGGGTATCGAGGCGCATATCCCGGGCTTTTTGCACCTTCAATTTAAATTTAATGTACAAATCGAGGTAATCCCGGAGCGATTGTTCGCTGTAATCCGCTTTGTCCTGATTATTTTTACTATAAATGTAATTGAACTCGGAAACGCGAACAGGCACTTGTTGGACGGTAAAAAGCGTAGGATCGCCATTTTGTCCCGACAAAGCTGTGATAGCAAGCGTTAGCAGAAAAGCAGAAGCAAATAATTGTCTGATCATTATCCTTTATTTTTGAAAAAATACACCGAAATTTGGGTGAAAAGCGTGCAAAATTATGAATTCGGCGTTAAAACGCTGGAAAGTGCCTTCTATTTTATTATTGTTAACAGGAAATGGCTAAAAAAGGCCAATCGCAAATCACTTCACATGCGTCCAATTTTCACTCTGTCTTTCGTTCTGCTGGTTTTCAGCATCCATGGTCAAAACTATTTTTCGGGATCCATTCAAAGCGGCGGTCTTACGCGCGACTACCGGGTGTACATACCAGCTTCCTACAATGGCACCAAAGCGGTTCCGCTGTTGTTTAACTTGCATGGATACGGATCCAACAACCTTGAGCAGGATTTTTATGGCAATTTCAAACCCATCGCCGATACGGCCAATTTTCTGATCGTATTGCCCAATGGCACTTTCGACAATCAGAACAAACGCTACTGGAACAATTTCCTGCTTGCTTCCAGTGTAGATGATGTTTTATTTATTTCCAACCTGCTCGATACGCTTCAAAATAAATACAACATCGATCCCAATCGGGTATACAGTACAGGTATGAGCAATGGCGGTTTTATGAGTTATTTTCTGGCATGCGACCTCAACAACCGCATTGCAGCCATTGCCTCGGTGGCTGGCGACATGATTTTGCCCAAATTAAACGCCTGCCAGCCCGGTCGTGCCGTGCCTGTTATGCAAATTCACGGAACAGCCGACAATACGGTGCCTTATGACGGTTTGCCGGCAAGTGCTTTTGCTCCCATCGAAACCCTGGTAAACAAATGGGTTGCTTTGAACAATTGTAACACGACACCGCAAACGACTCCCGTTCCGAATGTTTCCACGACCGATGGATGCACGGCTACCCGATACTTGTACGATATGGGAAAATCGGGAAGCAGTGTGGAATTTTACAAAATTGACGGGGGCGCGCATACATGGCCAGGATCGGCCATTTCTATTGGTGTAACCAATCAGGATTTCAGCGCGAGCTGGGTGATTTGGAAATTTCTGAGCAAGTACCGCCTCAACCAGTTCGCTACTGCAACCCAGGATGCGGAAGTTCTCCCCAACTGGCGTTTGCAACCCAACCCGGCCGGGCAATCGTGCACCCTCTCGGGCAGCGAATTGATTCGCCTTTGTGCTTATGATGTGGCTGGTCGCCTGCAGTATACCTGGCAGGGCGCAGCGACAAACACGCTTGACCTCCCGGTAAGCGAATGGCAGCCGGGCATTTATCGCTTGGTGGTAGAGGATGCCCAGGGCAATCGGCAGGTGCTGAGCCTTGTTCGATAGCAAATTCTGGAACCGTTTTTTACGGTGTATTAACGGGCGCGCCCTTTTCCAAAGCTTCTATACGCACCCTGTAAATGTGTTGCGGGGTTTTGTTGTGCAGATTTCGGTAAAGGGAAAGGGCGCGCATGTGATGAGGCGTGGGGTTTTCGGCAATGCGGCGCAATTCAAAATGCACAGCGGCCTCTTCGCGTTCAGTACGCGCCATCAACAGAATCTGCTGTAATTGCCTTAATGCTTCCTGGGAATTTCCTTCGTATATGAGTACCTGTGCGCGCAGGATATTGGCTCCAAAACTCAAATCGGCGTTCCCCAGGGCAAGTGCAATATCTCTACCTTCTTCCAATAACTGCCGGGCTGTGGATACTTCCCCATTGTGCATGTGTACTATGCCTTTTTCCACCAATGAATATCCCAAAACCAGCCGATTTCCCATTTCCCGGGCATGTTCAATGGCTTCGTTGTAATATGTGATGGATTTTGCCGCGTTTCCTTTATAAAACCAGGTATCACCCAAGGTATTAAGGGCTTTGGCAATGCCCTTTTTGTAGTTGAGTTCACGGGAAAGCTTCAGCGCATCTTCCAAATACCGAATGGCCTCATCGAATTCTCCAATGATGGAAAGCAAATCACCAATCAACCCCGATGCGATGGCTGTGCCCTGCTTGTCGCCCAACTCTTTGCACAGTACCAAATCGCGTTCAAAATTTTGCATGGCTTTGTTATAATCCCCTTTCTTTTCCCAGACCGAACCAATACTCCCGATGCAAATGGTCATGAGGAGTTTATTGCCCAGTTCTTCCGAGAGTGCCAGGCCTTTCTCCAGGCATAAAAGGGCGCTGTCGAGTGCGCCTTTTTCCAGGTAAATGATCCCCAGGTTGGTATATAAGGTATTGAGCCCCTGCTTGTCGTTGGCGCGTTCCGAAATATCGAGTTGCTCTTCCAGCCACCGTACACCTTCGTCGTAATGGCCCTGATTCATGTAAATTAAGCCCAAATTGGCCACAATGGGTGCATTTTCGGCATCGCGATGTACACTGCGGTTTATTTCGATGGCCTTGGCAAACCAGCTCTTTGCCGCATCGTAGCTGCCCTGGCGGAAAAAGAAGGTACCCAGATTGCCATATGTCTTTGCTATTCCGACCTGGTCGCCAGCCAAATCAAAGGCCGTTCCGGCAACATCGAGGTGTTTCTTAGCTTCCGAGTAGTTGCCTTGTAACATCAATAAATTACCCAATCGCCGATTGCTCCTGCCAATGAGATACCAATCGTTGAGCGACTTCGACATACCCAGGGCATCGCGATAGTCTTTTTCGCTCTCCTCCCATTGTCCAACCAGCTCGTGTACCGAACCCCGCCGGAGCAAAAGTTTGGTAATTTTTTTGTTCTTTTTATCGCCCTCCCGCAGATTTTCAATGAGCTTGCCATAAAATTTGATGGCCTGTCGGTTGAGGAAGTTGCGCTGGGAATATTTTGCTGCCTTTTCGAGGTATTTATTGGTTTTTTTATCTACCTCAGCCTGCTCATAATGGAAAGCAAGGTCGACATATCTTTCTTCCGATTCGGGATAAAGCTGTTCAATGGCTTCGGCAATAAGCTGATGCAGCTCGCGCAAACGCGTGCGCAATTGCATGTCGTATGCAGCCTCGCGCAGGAGCGAGTGCCTGAAAATGTAACGCAACTCGTTCATGGCATGCCAAATTTGCCATTTTTCAGCCGTTTGAATCTGCTCCCGCAATACCAGCTCCAGGTCTCCATTTTTATTTATAAACTCCTCCTGACGGGCCATAACGGCCGAGAGCACCGGCAACTCAAACTCGCGGCCGATCACGGCAGCCGCTTTCACTGTTTCCTTTACCAATCCACTCAACCGATCGATGCGGGCCATCATAATTTCCTTCACCGAATCGGATATCTGGATATCCTGATTTTTTAATTGCACCAAACCATCTGCGCTCTTCAACAAGTTGGCCTCTTTAAAATATTCAGCCATTTGCTCTACGTAAAAGGGATTCCCCTGGGTCATTCTTTGCAGCAAATCAAACAGATCGCTGTGCAGACGACCACCCAATCGGGTTTCTGCAAAGGCGCGCAAATCATCGGGTGAGAGAAAATTCAAATCTACCTCGCAATACGGAATTTCCAGTTCCTCCAGCACATTCGGTTTGAATATAAATGCCCTACTGCCATCGTCTTCATACCGACTGGTAGCCAAAAAAAACAAAGGATACCCCTTGGCTCGACGGATAAATTGCGACAAAAACTCCTTCGACATTTCATCGTACCAGTGGGTATCTTCCAGTTCGATAACTGCCGGCTGAAACAGTGATTCTGCTACAAACAAATTGGCCATGGCTGCCAAACCGTTTTGATAACGGCCGCGTGCATCGAGTTGTTCCCACAATGAGCCCGGGTAATGAATGCCCACCATCGCAGCCAACACACTCTGCGTACGTGAAATTTCTCGCCGTACCGCATCGGCCTCCCGGTGTTTGCTCTCGGTAAGGTCGTATATCAGCTCCA
Organism: Bacteroidota bacterium; assembly: GCA_018969455.1. Lineage (GTDB taxonomy): Bacteria > Bacteroidota > Bacteroidia > Chitinophagales > Saprospiraceae > M3007. The sequence continues at coordinate 15,279 of JAGWYI010000007.1, forward strand.
GAAAATTGTTTTCAAACAACTCCCGATTGCGTTCAGGGCTGTTTTCCGGACTTTGATCAAAGTAGTTTTTAAGGAAATAAATAAACGGATTGAAGGGTTTGCGCAAGATCTGGTCGCTTTGGCAGGTAAACCAGCTGACCGACATGCCATCGCGCAGGTTGCGCCGAATTTCATAACTCAAACGGCTTTTGCCTATGCCCGCTTCGCCAAATACATAACCCACACCGGCAAATTGCCCCTGCCGCAAAGGTTGGGTGAAATCGGTCATTACCTTCAATTCGGCAGCCCTGCCAAAATATTCACCCGAAAAATTGGTTCTTCCGGCAAGGTTTCGACCCACCAACAAATAGGTCGGAATGGGATGCTCAAATCCTTTATAAGCACGCTCTCCATGAAAAAGAAACTTGAAATTGCGGTTGCGCTGTACGTTTTCATCGGCCATTACCTCTCCCCAGCGCGCTTGTGCCATCAAACGTGCTCCCAGATTAACCCGAGCGCCTACTGCCGCATACTGACAACGCTCTGCACTGCCAATTACACCGGTAAAAGCAATGCCCGAAGTAATTCCAATGCGGTATCGAGCTCCCGTAAGCAATTCCAAATCGCGCAACTCCTCCTGAATGGCACTAATGTATTCCAAAGCGCGCTCGGTATTGTTTTCAAATGAAACCGGTGCGCCAAACAAACAAAACATCACACCGCCCTTATCACCAAAATCAATTTCTTTGAAATAGCCGCCAAAATTGAGACTCTGGTCCAATACGACCCGGGCAAAATGTGACATGCCCTCATGACCATTGATGCCCTCAAATGACAAAAATACGCTCACTACATTTCGGAATTCACCGGTCGGTCCAATATTGAATACCTCAGTAGGTAAAAATTCCGACATCAATTCGGGATTGGGTTCCGGCAAGCCAGGCGAAGTTTCCTGGCGGGGCAAATGGGTTTCGAACAAAGACAGCAAACCCTCATCTTCCAAATCAAGCTTATGAAAATCAGGGCCAAGTGCCTCCGAATGAATCCCTAAACCGCTCAATTGCCACAAAAAATACCCGTCGCACACAACTTCCAAACTTTTGGCCAAAACTTGCGCCTGCGAACACCCATCAATGGGTTCGCCTTTAAAATAATAGGCTTTCCGGTTTTCTCCAACGATACCCCAATCAACCAAACCTTGCGAAACCCCAATTTTAATTCCAATGTTATGCTCTGCCAAAATGGAATCGGCCTCTTTGCGCGCGGTTACAAACCGCCGAAGGGTGAGCTGCGCCGTGTGAAGCACTTTTAAGGCCGTTTGGGTAAGATGTTCTTTTTCCGATGCATCTTGAGGCAGTGGGAAGATGGCCGTAAAACTGTCGCCAGCAAAATAGGGAATGAAGCCGCCCTGTTCATATACCAGCGCAACCGTGGGTTGGAAAATCTGGTTGAGGGCAGTTGAAAGCTCTTCAGCACCCTCCGGGCCTTTTTGCATCAGTTTTTCAGTCAGCCGTGTAAATCCGCTGAGGTCAAGAAACATCGTGCAGGCTCGAAGTTGCCCGGTAAATATACCATTTCGGTAATTTTCCTGAATGAAATGTGGCAGGAAGTGTTTCAAATCAGTATGGAAAAAGTTAAGCGGGCCGCAAGTTACAACATTTTAACGCGTAACGCCGCAATTGAAATGTCGATTCGATAGAAGTATCGGGTATTTGGATTATCAGTCAGACCGGCTAATTTTGCCCCTTCCGACCATACTACCAACGCAGCAGTTGCTAAAATGTTGGAATCGATGATGTAAATCGGCCCTAAGAGTGCACTTTTTTGCCCTCCACTGCCTAAAAATTTTTTTATGAAAAACATTTCTTTAATTCTGAACGGCGTTTTGCTGGTCGCAGTTGCCATCTTGTTCTACCTGCAATTCCAAAAACCAAGCACGGCAACACCGCTTATCACCCCTCCCGTATCCATGCAAGGAGGCGGTATCAAAATCGCCTACGTGAACGCCGATACCTTGAAGGCAAAATACGAATGGATGAAAAACCAGGAAGCGGCGCTCAACCAACGCCTCGCCAACGCCGAAAATTCGATGCAAGGAAAACAGGAAGCACTTCAAAATGATTTTTTGAAACTTCAGCAAAAAGCAGAATCGGGCAACTTCCCGCGCGCCGAACTGGAAAAAGAAGCCGAACAACTGGAAGCCCGTCGCACCAAACTCGCCGATGAAGCCGCACGCCTGGAGCGCCAACTTGCCGATGACCAAAAAAAAGCCATCAACGACCTGTACGGCAATCTTGAACAAAAATTGAAGGAATTACAAAGCCAAATCGGATACGATTACATTCTGTCCTATTCCCGCGGCGGCCAGATTTTGCTTGCCAACGACAGCCTCGACATCACAAAACAAGTTTTGGAACTCCTGAACGCGAAAAAATAACTTGAAAACGCCTTTCCTGTTCCGGGCGGCTTCGCCAAACGATGCGCCAATCATTCACGCCCTTGCCCAACACATCTGGTGGGCGCATTACCCCGGCATCGTAAGCAACGAACAAATTGCATATATGCTGGAACGCGGCTATTCCGTTCCGGCGCTCGTGCAACAAATGCAGGAAGGTCAGACTTTTTACCTGGCCTTCATGCCTGAACTTAAAGAGCCCATTGGTTACGTTTCCATCAGCCCCAAAGAGCCAGGCGCGTATTTTATCCATAAATTTTACATCGATCCGGCCCAGCAAGGCAAAGGAATTGGCCGCCAAATGTTTGATGCCCTGCTGGAACAATACCCCGATCTGCAATCGGTAAGCCTGGTGGTGAACCGGAAAAATTTTAAAAGCATCAATTTTTATTTCAAAATCGGATTTGTAATCCATCAATGCCTGGATACCGACATCGGGAATGGCTTTTTTATGATTGATTACGAAATGGTGTGGAAACGCAAATCAAATCAACATGTATAAATTTCCGGTTTACCTGCGCTGGGCCGACATGGATCCCAATTTCCATTTGCGCCATTCGGTGTATTACGATTTTGGCGCCAGTTGCAGGGTGGCTTACCTAGAAGAACATGGTCTTGGGCTCGCTGTAATGGAAAAATTGAATCTTGGGCCGATTATTTTCCGAGAGGAAGCCCTTTTTCGCCGCGAAGTGCGCATGGGCGACTCCCTGTATATTACCCTGGAAGTAACGCGTTTGCGCCGCGACATGAGTCGTTTTTCTTTCCGCCATCAGTTGTTTAAAGAAGACGGTACGCTTTGTGCGGTCATGAACATCGATGGCGCCTGGTTAGACACCAGCATTCGGAAACTAGCGGTACCCCCCCCGGAAGTTGCTGCTTTGTTTGAATCGAGCCCAAAGGCAGCGGACTTTTCCTGGGAAGAAGTTTAGGCGCCAATCTCCAGGGCAACCTTTAAACCTTGGGCTATGGCGCGTTTTGCATCCAGTTCGGCCGCTTCTTGCGCTCCGCCAATCAAGTACACCTGTATTCCGGCATCTTGCAGGGGCCGTACGAGTTCCCGAAGCGGTTCCTGTCCCGCGCAAATCACCACATGATCTACGGGCAAAATTTGTTGTTCTCCTTTAATGGTCACATGCAGGCCGGCATCGTCTATTCGATCGTATTGTACCTCCGAAATCATTTGAACGCCTCGATTTTTGAGCGCCAAGCGGTGCGCCCAGCCGGTGGTTTTGCCCAGCCGTTCGCCAATTTTACCTTTGGAACGCTGTAAAATCCATATCTGCCGTTTTGGTTTTTCTATCTGTGCAGGCATCAGTCCCCCGCGTTCGTGGTAAGCGGTGTCAATTCCCCACTCTTTTTGGTACTGCTCAAGGGGGTTCTCTGTTTCCGATGGATGAAGCAAAAAGGCGGCTGTATCAAACCCGATTCCTCCGGCGCCAATGATGGCAACTTTTTCGCCGGGTACTTTCCGACCCAGAATCACATCGAGGTAACTGCACACTTTTGAATGCTCAATGCCCGGGATCGCTGGGGTACGCGGCAGGATGCCCGTGGCCAACACAAAAGCATCAAACTGGCCTGCCAGCAATTCTTCAGCGTTTGCTTTATGGTTTAGATGCAGGTGTACACCCGTTTTTAGGATCAAATGTTCAAAATAACGCAGCGTTTCGGCAAAATCAGATTTCCCTGGTATGCGTTTCGCCAAATTAAATTGACCGCCGATGCTTGCACTTTGTTCGAACAAATGCACTTCTACGCCCATTTGTGCCAGCTCGGTAGCACACGACAGTCCGGCCGGACCAGCCCCTACCACCGCCACTTTTTTACCCGCTGCATGCGGCGCCTTAAGTTCCGGAGCTGGAAATTTCGTTTCCTGGCAAGCCCTCGGATTGACCAGGCAACTTGCCTCTTTTCCTCCAAAAATATGGTCGAGACAAGCCTGGTTGCAAGCGATGCAAGTATTTATCAGGGCACTTTCGCCTCTGTATGCCTTGTTGGCAAACTCCGGATCGGCGAGCAAGGGCCTGGCCATAGAAACCATATCGGCATATCCTTCGCGCAGAAGTTGTTCGGCTAATTCCGGCGTATTGATTCGGTTGGTGGTAATCAGCGGGATTTTCAGGGTTCCCATCAAGCGCTTGGTTACCCAGGCATAGGCGCCTTGCGGCACGACCGTGGCAATGGTTGGAATACGTGCCTCGTGCCAGCCGATACCGGTGTTGATGATGGAAGCGCCTGCATCCTGAAGGGCAAGCGCCAAGGCCTCTACTTCTTCCCAGCTACTACCCTGGTCTACCAAATCGAGCATCGATACCCGAAATATCACAATAAAATCGGCGCCAACCTTGGCCCGAACGGCCCGCAAAATTTCCAGCGGGAACCGAATCCGGTTTTCAAAGGAGCCGCCCCAATCGTCGTTGCGCTTATTGGTACGGGGGGCAATGAATTGATTGATCAAATAACCCTCACTGCCCATAATTTCTATGCCATCGTAACCTGCTTCACGCGCCAGGTAGGCCGTTTGGGCAAAATCGGAAATGGTGCTGCGAATAAGGCGCGGCGACATTTCGAATGGTTTGAAAGGTGAAATATGGGCGCGAATAGAAGAAGGCGCTACAGAAAAAGGGTGCATGGAATAACGGCCGGCATGCAAAATTTGCAAGCAAATTTTACCGTCTTCAGCATGAACGGAATCCGTCACACGCCGATGCCGACGCATTTCTGCGTTGGTGCTCAATTTTGCCCCAAAAGGAGCAAGCCACCCCCGTCGATTGGGGGCGATGCCGCCAGTTACAATGAGCCCCACGCCTCCACGCGCACGCGCAGCAAAATAAGCCGAAAGGCGCTTAAAACCATCTTTGGACTCCTCCAGCCCGGTGTGCATGGAGCCCATCAAGATCCGGTTTTTCAATTGAGTGAATCCGAGATCCAGGGGGCTAAAGAGATGCGGAAATTGTGGATGTTCCATCATGGCGTGCGGTTTCGACAAAAATTCTTCCATTCGCTCAAAGATGGAAATTGTTTGGCTTAAAATCCAAATTTCAAGCCCGCCAAAACCGCATTGCCCACACATTGGCCCGTTTGCCGCCCTTGCTCGCAAGCACGCCGAAATTGTATCCCCCCCACAATGCCACTTTCAACCGCTTCTTCGCCTGCCTTGGAAATGGATGCGAAGTAACGCTCTGGCAAAATGAAAGGGGCATTAGGCGGTGGGTTAATTGGCGTATACAATGCACTACCCAAATGCGTGCGATCGGTAAAACTGACGTCGCCAAACAAGGGAATCAGCACGATTGGAATGGCTGCGCCCAAAGCCGCCGAACTGGAGGTGTAATCGGGAGAGGCAGGTGTGTTTACCAAAGGCTTCCACCCTCCATCAATCACTTCCGTAATATAAGTGACCGGACGCAACAAATAATACGTATATTTAATGTACCATACCGTGCAAAGCGCGTCAGAAGCGGTTATGCCGGCAAGACAAAAGGCTTTGGCACAATCGGCCAGGTTGTGCTCGGTGAGTTCGAGCAACTGTTTGGTAATGTTCATCCAGTGCCCAACCTCGCAAGAGGTTCTTCCGGGTCCATCTTCCCAGTGAAATGCAATCCGTTTTTGGTCGTCGGTACCCGGTATTTCATATACCTCTTTTGCATCCAGATAAAAGGGGCTATTGGCCAACTCTGCATAAACATAAGGAATGGCGCCTTCACAAGCCTGAGAATTTTTAACCACGAAGGTGCGTATCGTACCCCACAGTGGTTCAACAGGTTTGGTGTTGGGATTTACATTTTGGTCATAGTACCATTTATAACTGGAATCGCGCTTGGGAACTGATGGTATGATGTTCCGAATTATATCCCGGCCATCTACTTTGATGCGATCTATGATTTTCAGGGCAATTTTTTTTCCAAGCGCTTTCGAATCTTCTCGGGTTAATTCCAGCAAGTCTTTTTCCATCATAGCAGCTTCCTGGTCATCGGCAAGCTTGTTAATTTGCGTGCGCTGCCCATCATTGATATTATCTATGATCATGGGCAATACATCGCGCATGGCCGCCGACAAAACAATCCCCCAATCGTATTCGGTATTCACATCAATGGCAACTGCACTGTCGTAATCTTGTAACTGCCCCGCCAGGCTGTTGGCTTCAGGTATACCATTGTAAACCGATTCCCATAAGGTAAGCCCTAGGTAGGCATAGGCACGTGCGGCATTGGGAGCGTTGAGGTTGTTGGTTTTAATCAGATTATGGGTAAGCGTAACCCAATCAAATGCCAAGCTGCCTGCATAATCCACGGTTTTGTGCAAGAGGTACCGAGGGGTTGGTTTGCTGAAGTCTTTGTCTTTGCAGGCAAATGGCATACACACAAAAAAGACCGCCAAAAGCAGAAGGAATATTTGTTTTATCATTGTAAAATGGTTCCGTTAGAGTAGGATTAACACATGGATCTTAAAAATAAGCGTAAAACAAACCGGGATCGCTGCATTTCAAGCGAGAACCAACAACAAACGAGGCATGTTTAAGAGCAGGATAATTTGAGGGTTATACAAATACTGTGCTCGTTATTTGTATTGTTAACCACCGCACGGTATTTGTATAAATAAATTACCCAAGTGTGCACAAAATTAAGCCTGTTTTCCGGGAAATACACAAGATTCTAGGATTTATCCCAAACTTTAAGTGCTTGATCGGCGGCAGCGAAGGGTGAAATTTTTCCATTCAGGATATCCGGTGTGCAATTCAGGATGTATTCCTGCACTTTTCCATCGGAATAAAATTTGTCGAACAATTGGCTTTGCAGGGCCTCTTTAAACCAATAGTAGGCCTGTTTTCTTCGATTTTCAAAAAAATAGCCATTTTTTTGGGTAAGTTGTGCGTACGCTTCCATCTGTTCCCATACCGCTGCGATCCCTACACCGGTTTCCGCACTGCAACACATTACTTCTGGTATCCACTTACTTGGTTTTTCGGGAAACAGATGCAGCGCATTGCGGTATTGGGTTTGAGCAAGAGCAGCCAACGTTGCGCGATCGCCATCGGCTTTATTGACCAAAAAAAAATCGGCCATTTCAACAATTCCCCGTTTGATGCCTTGCAATTCGTCTCCTGCACCGGGCAACAACAGCAATAAAAATACATCGGTCATGCTGTGAACGGCAATTTCCGACTGACCTACTCCCACCGTTTCAATCAAAACGACGTCATAACCGGCTGCTTCTACCAAAAAAATGGTTTCGCGGGTTTTGCGCGCCACCCCGCCCAGGGCACTTCCGGATGGGGTGGGTCGAATAAAAGCATTTGCCTGGGTTGCTAAATGCTCCATTCGGGTTTTGTCGCCCAATATACTGCCATGGCTCACGCTGCTGCTGGGATCAATGGCTAAAACGGCCACTTTCTTACCCTGTTTGATCAGGTGCATCCCCAT
>JAGWYI010000448.1 GCA_018969455.1 Bacteroidota bacterium
AGTGCATTTCCAATTGTCCGACAGTATCTCAAAGGAGCAACCGCTTCTTCTTTAAATGAAGCCAGGCTGTGTTTTGAAGAAATGAAAACCAAATCTCACACCTATGCCGTTGCCTACACCACCCGGGAATTTGGAAAAATACTGCAATATTCCTCTCATATCACCTTCAATTCAATCAGTCAGTTCCGGAAATTTCAAAAAAAGGTAAAGGCCTATCCAGAGCCGGTAAGCATGGGTATCCGCGTTAACCCGGGCTGGTCGCCAGTTGAAACCGCCTTGTACAACCCGGCAGCACCCGGATCACGCCTCGGAGAACCCTTGGCCAACTTCAAAGGACTGTTGCCCGAAGGTGTTGAGGGCCTGCACTTTCACGTTTTGTGTGAATCGAGCAGCTACGACCTCGAAAAGGCCGTAACACAATTTGAACAACAATTTGGACAGTTTCTGCCACGCCTTAAATGGGTTAATTTTGGCGGCGGACACCTGATGACCCGGGAAGGGTATGATGTTCCCCACCTCATTCGAACCTTGCAAGACTTCCGGCGCCGGCATCCACACCTGGAGGTGATTCTTGAGCCCGGCAGTGCAATTGCCTGGGATACCGGCGTTTTGGTTGCATCCGTTTTGGACATCGTGCACAACAAAGGGGTGAAAACTGCCATTCTTGATGTTTCCTTCACCGCTCACATGCCCGACACCCTGGAAATGCCTTATCGACCACGCATCAGGGGCGCACACGACCCCGAGACAGGTGAAAAATATACCTACCGACTGGGTGGAGGCAGCTGCCTGAGTGGCGATTACATGGAAGCTTACGGATTCGGTAAAAACCTAAAAGTAGGTGATAAACTGGTTTTTGAGGATATGATCCATTACACCATGGTTAAAACCAGCACTTTCAACGGTGTGACGCACCCCAGCATCGCGATTTGGAGGGAAAATGGAAAACTCGAAATGGTGCGTAAATTTGGATATAAAGACTATAAAAACCGGCTTTCTTAAAAATCATAATTTCCGCTCCTTAGTAGCTGTGCAAGGCATTCGGATCGATTCATGCACCAAAAGCGCTCCTCATGACAATGCGTGCTGCTTTCAGGCAACATTGCATATTAAAAACGTGTAATCTGTGTGCAGATGCCCAAGTTTTGGCTTTCTGGATCCTTTACACAGATTACACGCCAAGATGCAGCATCAGCCCACAAAAATAAAGTACATCGCCACCATCAAAACCACGGTAGCGCCTACCAGGATGAGCATGAATTTCTGGTTGTCGGCTCGATCCTGTTCTGCAAATCGGTTTTTACTCGGTTTCTGTTGTTTGGTTGCCATATTCTAGTGCTTTTTTGTGAAAAAATTGGTTCTCGCATCCAGTTTAAGCCCATGGAAAGCCCAAAGAAAAGCGAAACAACCATTTTAAATCAATGATAAAAAACATCCCGTTCTATGATTCGGGAAAGGCAAAATTAATCGCAAATTACAATTTCCCAAGATTCATTGCCCAAAGTTTATTTTACTAAAATTAAACTTGGCGGTCGCTTTTTCTACACCCAAAAGATTCCGCTAATCGTTACTTTTGCCTTTTTTTGAACCACTTTGAAAATTGACCGTTTTTATATCTTTGCACCCGCTCAACTGCTGCCTGTCACTTTTTTAGTGCAGACAGTCAGGGTCGACATAACATGAATACCTTTAAGTTAAACCATATACCATGAAAAAATCACTGTTGTTGCTCCTGCTTGCTTGTGTAAGCTGTTCAACTGGGGCATGGGCACAACAAAGCCCTACCATAAAAAGTATTCCGGAGCCCAATGCAGCTTCCAGCCCTTTGGAATCTGACAGTATACTGGTAACCATAATACTAAAACACCAGCAAAACAAAAACTTGCCTGAAATAAAACGCATCCTGGAAGCACAGGGATTCTGGGACCAGTTTCCCGGCCCGGATGCCCGGGTCGTTAGCTGGACTTTGGCCATGGGACTCGGCCACGTAATTGTGGTTAAAATCCCCCCCAGCGCTGTACGCCGCATCAATTTGGCCATTGAAAACGGCGCTTGGGGCGCTTTTGACTCTGAGATCTACCTGAGTTACGATTATAAAGGAATCTGGCACGATTCGATGGAAAAACGGGCCGAAGCCAGAGAAGACCGCAACTAAAAATCTTCAAAATAAGCGCGGGCATTGCGACCAACGTTCCCCTTAACCTGGGTCGCATCGTTGAAATTATCCCCATCCTCCTGGTCAGGAGCGTTTCGGCTGTACAAGATACGCTCCCACTTCGGATTTTTTATTTCGCCGCGTGCGTTGGAATGCAACAAAATAAAATCTTCGCCTGCCAGACTGGGATTGTAAAACAAGAATTTTACGTTTTGCTGGGCTGTTTTGGGAAAATTGTAATAAATCCAGATTTCATATGGCGGTGCACTCGGGTCATCTTCTACGTGTACCAAATCGTCGGGTTTCCCAAAACGCATAAAGGTGCGGCCACGATCGCTTTCAAAACCGTATCGGAAACCGCTTTGGAAACGGGCATTGACAGCATTGGCCCGATCGATGTATCGGTTAAAAGCCGCCTCCGGATTGTTGTGATCGAGCGTAACGAAATGCTTGAAAATGAAATACCGCATTGCCTTTTCATCTTTTGATTTCAAAATATCATTCAGCATTTCAGATTCAGTGCTTGCAACCGTTATCCCGATGGCCCGCATCACATATTCAAGGTCTTCAATCTGGAGTTGCTGAACAAATTGATTTTCCAGCATTTCGGGAGTCAAATTGGCCGGATCAAAATTGAAGAAGGGATTTACCCGCTGAAAAGGTACCGTTCGGGTAAGCAGTACCTCATTGGTTTCGCTCCGCAACTCAACCGTTAAGGCATAGTTACCGCTTTCCACCTTGCTGATGTCCATCTGTACCAACACCGCATCAATGTCACTGGGTGTCTTTTGTTGGCTTCCGGCTGAAATTAGCGATTTAAGGCCATTTCCTTCCAGTTTTTCGATGAAGTACCGCACGTTGTACTTTGTTTTCAGGGTAGTGCTATGATAAATTTCTGCATAAAAGGCAAGCTTAACCGCCTGACGCTCGTAATATCCAAATGGAAGTGGTTCCAGATAATACCCGTTTTTATTAAACGGGCCATTGCCCGAATCTGGGTAAAACGCATTAAGCAGTTGAATATCAGATAAATACAAACGATCTTCAAGCGCAACATCGAAGTTTGCCCTGTATTGATCGCGATTGACCGGGTTGCCCACATCGGTAAAATCAACTTCAAGTGTATACTTGCCGTTGGGCACCATTAAGCGCTTCACATCAACCAGCATCTGCGGCTTTACCACCAATGGGCTGTTGAGTATATATTTTTCAAAATTGACAATTTCATCGCCATTTTTGATCAAAATCATGACTTCCACTGCAGCTTGAAGATGAGTAGAATCTACTTTTTTGAACGTAACCGTTTTTCCGGCAATCGCCAGGTTAATTTCCAGATATGTTTGTTCGGGTGTCGCAAAAACGATGTAATTTACACCGGTATCCAAGGCTAAAAGCCGATTTCCAAAGCCCAAAAAGCCCAGGAATGAAAGCAGGAATAAAGAGAATTTTGTCATGATTTATTGATTAGGGATGTGGCAATAAGGTTCAACATCCAAAAATAAGGGATTTTTGGAATAAAACATCCACCGTTTTTTGAATTATTCAGGTTTCCGGCAAGGATTTTTTCGTCCTTACGTTGCTGGCTTTTTTGCATTATATTCAATCTGAAAAAATGAATATTAGCGTTTAACATAATCATCGATACCCCCTTTCAATGAGGTTTTGCTAAGAAACTGATTTAAACAAAAATCCCGGATTTTGAAGACAATCAAAATCCGGGATTCGAGGGAAAAAGCGACCAACAGGGTTTTATTTCTTTT
>JAGWYI010000449.1 GCA_018969455.1 Bacteroidota bacterium
TCGGCGCTAGGAGGAACGCATTGGCTAAAAAACAGTCCAATTAACAATATACAAGCAGAAAAAAGGCGGATAAACCAAAAAAATCGCATCATATTATATATCAGAGGTGATCAACAGATCCAGGTTGGTAGATTTGATGTTGAATTTGGCGCCAAGATAGGCATTTGTCAAACAGCCTTTGTAGGTATATACCCCGTTGCGCAGACCTTCCTGGGAGGTAATTAGGGCCAAAACGCCTCCATGCTCGGCACGCAGCAGCAGCGACGCAAGAATATTGCTGATGGCATCGGAAGCAGTACGGGCTACGCGGGAGGGTATATTGGGTACACAGTAATGAATTACCCCAAACTTTTCATAAGTAGGATGATCATGGGAAGTCATAACAGATGTCTCAAAACAACCGCCCTGGTCAATGCTGATATCCAGGATAACAGATCCTGCTTTCATGCGGCCCACAATTTCCTCCGAAACGAGCACCGGCGCCCGACCTTGGGGCGAATGCATGGCGCCAATGGCCACATCGGCTGTTAAAATTTGTTCCTTTAAATGCATCGGATTGATAACCGAAGTATGCAACTGTCTGCCTACCCGGTTTTGCAAACGCATGAGTTTGTACACATTGTTGTCGAAAATGCGCACCTCTGCTCCCAGTCCAAGGGCCGTGCGGGTTGCAAATTCGGCAACAACGCCTGCGCCCAAAATAATTACTTTCGCTGGCGGTACGCCAGCAATTCCCCCCAGCAGCACCCCTTTGCCTCCGTGATTGGTTGCCAGTAATTCGGAGGCAATGAGAATGGCACTGATGCCTGCAATCTCACTCATGGCGTGCACAATCGGGAAAACTCCAGTTTCGTCGTCACGAATGTACTCCATGGCCAGTGCAATGATGCGTTTTTTTTGCAATTTGACAATGTAGTCGGGTTGCATCATTGGCAGGTGAATGGGCGAAATAAGCACCTGATTAGGCTGCATCCAGTCAATCTCTTCCAGGGTGGGGGGCGCAACCTTCAACAATACATCGGTTTTAAAAACCAAATCCTTGCTGGAAGAAACTTCCGCACCCGCCTCGGAATAATCCAGATCGCTAAATTTTGCCTTGTCTCCAGCGCCTGTTTCCACAATTACCCGATGACCGTGCGCGGTAAGTGTCGCAACTGCGTGGGGAACCAGCGCAACCCGGTTTTCCTGCATAGTCGTCTCCTTGGGTACGCCAATAACCAAGCGCTGCTGTTTGGGCTGGATGTCGAGCGTTTCTGTTTGGGTGCGCGCAAAGGACAGGGTTTCCATGTGTGTATGTACCTTGAAAGTTGAACAAGCTAAATGCTTTTCTGGTCTGGATTTGGGTTCAAAATTAAAATTCGCCGCCCGCTTTCACCGAATATTTCCATCTGAATTTTTACGATCTGATCGTCAAAAAAAGGCTCTGCGTGCTCGGGCCATTCAATAAAGCAGTACCATGGGTCATCCAACAAATCTTCCAAACCAATATCATACGCTTCCGAAGGCGACTGCAGGCGGTATAGATCCAAATGGTGCACCTGGGCTGGAGCGCCCGAAGCGTCAATGTAGGTGTAGGTATTTACCAAAGAAAAACTTGGGCTCGCTGCAGGGTCGGCGGTTTGTAAAAATGCACAAAACATACGCACAAATGTCGTTTTTCCTGCACCCATTGCGCCATAAAGTGCAACTTTACGCCTGTTTCCAAGGGCATGCAATACATCTGGCAAAATGCCGATGATCGCTTCCGGTTCTTGAACGATCCACTCCACGCTTGATGATTCATTTTTTTACAAAGGTAAATCGCTATGAATGATTCCATGGCACATATTGCCGAATTACTGCACGCAAAATGCCTGCAAATCGTGCAACCCAGTGCCCGCATTGAATTTTTAGCCCTCGACAGCCGCCAACTATCTGCGCCAACCCTGTCATTGTTTTTTGCCCTGCCCGGACAACGACACAATGGTCATCATTATATTCAGGAGGCTTACCAGTCAGGTGTTCGAAATTTTGTGGTTTCCGAAGCCATTACGCTGGAGCATTTACCGCTGGCCAATGTGCTTCAAGTGCCAAATACCCTTCAAGCCCTTCAGGCATTGGCCGCTGCACACCGGGCACTATTCAACTACCCAGTGGTAGGAATTACAGGAAGCAATGGCAAAACCATCGTAAAGGAATGGCTCTCGCAATTGCTTGCAAGCGATTTTCAGATCGTACGCAGCCCTAAAAGTTATAATTCTCAGGTCGGAGTTCCATTGTCGGTTTGGCAAATGCAGCCGCGACACAATTTGGGTATTTTTGAAGCCGGGATATCTCAAACGGGTGAGATGGAAAAACTTGCAGCCATTATTCAACCGCAGTTGGGCATTTTTACCAACATTGGCCCGGCTCATCAGGAAGGCTTTGATTCCGAACAAGCCAAAATTGAAGAAAAAATGCGGCTTTTTGCCTCTGCATCCCACCTGGTTTATTGTTCCGACTATCCCGGAATTGCCGCTGCCGCAGAAAAATGGAAAGTTCAAACCGGCGGCGCCCTTCTTGCGTGGTCGGCCAAAGGAAATACAGCCATACTTCATTTGACCCATCAGGAAGTTCGCCCAGACGGCAGTACAAGCCTCCAAATTAGCTATTCAGAAAGCACGTTTGACCTCGTTTTGCCTTTCAACGATGCCGCTTCCATCGAAAATGCCATGCACTGTGTATTGGTAATGTTGCATTTTCACATTGATCCTGTGCATATTGCAGCGCGTTTGGCCCGGTTGGAGCCGGTTGAAATGCGCCTGGAAATGAAAGCGGCCATCAACCGATGCACACTCATCAACGATGCCTATAGCAACGACCTGAGTTCCTTGCACATCGCACTCCAGTTTGCCCGTTTGCAGGCTCACAATGAGCGCATTACCCTGATCTTGTCGGATATTCTGCAAAGCGGGTCTGCTGATGAAGCTTTGTATGAAACTGTGGCACAGGAAATAAAACACCACAGCGTGCAGCGCCTCATCGGGATTGGCAAGGCCATTCCTCAAATTCAAAAATTCTTGCCTTCCAACCTGGAGCAATTTTTTTACCAAGATACAGATGCTTTTTTGCACGATTTTGCCCGACTGGTCTTTGAAGACACCTTGATTTTGTTGAAAGGGGCACGGGTTTTTGCTTTTGAACGCATCGCTTTTCGACTTGAACAAAAAGCGCATAAAACGGTATTGGAGGTGAATTTAAGCGCTTTGGTGCATAATTTGAATGTATATAACCGCCTGCTGCAACCCGGTGCAAAAATGATGGTTATGGTAAAAGCCGCAGGCTATGGCAGCGGTGCGGCAGAATTGGCCAAATTGCTGGAATTTCACAAAGTGGAATATCTGGGCGTGGCCTACGCCGATGAGGGTATTGAATTGCGACAGGCAGGAGTAAAATTACCCATTTTGGTCCTGAATCCCGAACCCCGTAGCTTTGATGCCATGTATCGACATCGCCTGGAACCAGAAATTTACAGCCTGGGGCTTTGGCAGGAATTGACGCGCTATGCCGGAAAGGACAAAAAGATGGATATTCACCTGAAACTGGATACAGGCATGCATCGGCTGGGATTTGAATCTGAAGCCTTGACGGATTTTCTTTTACAAATAAAAGAATATCCTAATTTAAAAGTAAAATCCGTATTTTCCCACCTTTCAGCAAGCGATATGGCCCAGCACGACGATTTTACGCATCAGCAAGCGCGGGTTTTTGGAACATATTTTACTCAAATTTGCCAAACATTGGGCTACGCACCGATGCGACATTTGCTGAATTCGGGCGGGATTTCGCGTTTCCCCCAATACCATTTTGAAATGGTGCGCCTCGGGATCGGTTTGTACGGCATAGATTCGGCGGGTTTACAGGGGCAGTTACAGGTCGTGAACCG
>JAGWYI010000008.1 GCA_018969455.1 Bacteroidota bacterium
CACACCCACACCCAATCGGCTGTTCAGTTTTTTTTGCATTTTTGTGCCATGATTCTGACCGTTCTTGGAAATTCATCGGGTGGGCCTTTTCATGGCCGACATTACCCTGCGCATTTTTTGCAAATAGACAATCATTATTTCCTGATCGATTGCGGCGAGGGTACCCAAATGCAGCTGTTTCGGTATAAATGCAAGACAGAGCGGCTTAAGCAGATTTTTATCACCCATTTTCACGGCGATCATTTGTTCGGACTGTTGGGGCTGCTTACCAACTGGTCGTTGAGAGGCCGAACAGAAACGCTTCAGATTTTTGCACCCCCGGGGCTGCAGGAATGGTTGGATGCCACATTTAAGGTTTGTTCGGTGCGTTTGCCCTATTTGATCGAACTGGTAGAAGTAGATGCTCATAAGCATCAGAAAGTATTCGAGAACAATAGTTTAGAGGTGTTTTCCATTCCATTGAACCACCGAATTGCCTGCTGTGGCTGGCTATTTCGAGAAAAGGAAAAGCCCCGTAACATGTTGGCAGATCAAATTGAAAAATACAAAATTCCTTATCAAGCCATTCCAGCCATCAAAAACGGGGCTGATTATGCCCTGCCGGATGGAAGTTTAATCCCCAATGCCGAACTTACGAAGGCGCCCCCGCCCCCGCGCGCCTACGCGTACTGTAGCGATACTGCTCCATCAGAACAGATCGCCGAATGGGTAAAAGGGGTAGATTTACTGTACCATGAGGCCACATTTACCCAGGAGCACCTGGAAGAGGCCCAAATTTCGTTTCACTCAACTGCTGTTCAGGCAGCAGAAATTGCCAGCCAGGCCAGTGTGGGACAATTGTTGCTCGGTCATTTTTCAGGACGATATCCCGACACCGCGCAACATTTGCTAGAAGCCCGCGCCGTTTTTCCCAATACCTTTGCTGCCGAGGAAGGCCTGCCTTGGCTTATCCCATATTCAACAAAAAATATATAAATGAAACATCTATTTATTTTTTCAATACTCTTTCTGGCAGGCACTTGTTTGGCCCAGAAACCGCTGGCATTGGGCAAATACCTGGTACGTTTTACCGATAAAGAAAACAACCCGTATTGCGTTTGTCGACCCTGGGAATTTTTGTCGGCCCGTGCGCTCGCCCGCAGGGAAAAATCAGGAATTCCGGTTTTGGAAGAAGATTTGCCGGTAAACCCTTTTTTCTTGGATTCTTTGCGTGCGCAGAACGTTCAAATTCACCATGCCTTGCGTTGGCTCAACGCTGCTACCCTGATTTCCGACAGTTTGGGCATCAAACGTGTTCGGCAATTGCCGTTCGTTCGTTCGGTGGAATACCTCGGGCGCCATATCGTACCAAAAACGCCCGATCGTCCGCAAAAAAAACACCGGGTGCTCGACCAATCCCCCAAGGCGGGCGATGGCGGAGAGCCCCTGGGGTACGCGGGCCTTCAACAAAGTTTGCTCGGTATGCCGCTGCTGTACTACGCTGGCGTCCGCGGAAACGGCATTTGGGTAGCCGTGATGGATGGCGGCTTTAACAATGTGGATACCATGCCTTTTTTCGACAGCATAGCTTTACAGGGGCGTTTGTATCCCGGCTGGGATTTTGTAGACCACGATGGCGGCATTTATGAAAGCGCGCAACACGGCACGGCAGTTTTGTCGGTCATGGCGGCCAATTTGCCTGGTTATTTTGTTGGTGACGCACCCGAAGCCACCTATTTTTTGCTTAAAACGGAAGACACGGCCGGCGAGTTTCCAGTAGAAGAAAGCAACTGGATTGCCGGCGCCGAGTGGGCTGACAGCATGGGTGTTGATGTGATCAATGCTTCGCTTGGGTATACCTCCTTCAGTGATACCACATTAAATCACAAGTATGCCCAACTCGACGGCCGCAGCACGCTGGGCGCGCAGGGGGCGCGCATTGCAACGCAAAAAGGCATGATTATTTGCAACAGCGCCGGCAACTCGGGCGATGAAGCCTGGAAATACATCGGAGTTCCTGCTGATGCGGCGGGTATAATTGCTGTAGGGGCCATTCGGCCGGATGGGAAACGCGCCGATTTCAGTTCCTTTGGCCCAACGGCCGACGGACGCATCAAGCCCGATTTGGTAGCGCCGGGAGAACAGGTTGTGGTTGCGGGCGATGTAGGAACCGAATTGGGACTTTCAAACGGCACTTCACTTGCCTCGCCCATGCTGGCAGGCGCTTTTGCCGCCCTTTGGAGCGATTTCCCCGAATTAAGTGCCCAGGAAATAGAAAATGCGGTGTTTGAAAGTGCCGACCAATACCAAACTCCCAACAACGAACGCGGGTATGGATTGCCCAATTTTGGTCTGGCCTGGATGCGTTTGCACGGATTTTGGTTCGACAATGGCGCCAATCGAAGCCATCAAGAGGCCTTTTTTGCAGGAAAAAACAAGCTGCAACTCCTGTTTTTCGAACCCCTTTCAGAGCCCATCATCCGGGTTGAATTGTTGGACCTGCAAGGAAGTTACCTCGAGCAACCTGCCATTCGATGGAAAGGCGCATTTTTAAAACGCCTGGAAATACAGCCGAAAAGGGGGATGACGCCTGGTGTTTACCGCATTCGCTTGATCGGACAACACAATAGCCAAACACATTTTTGCATTTGGTGGGACTAAAAGCAACGTTTAATCGGCTCTTTTCTTCCAAATATGTTCAGGAATGCCCAAGTCCTGCCCGATTTTGCGCCCCAAAACGAAAAAATAATCGGAAAGGCGGTTCAGGTATTTTAAAACCAGGGGATCTATGGGGTGATCGAGGTGCAGGGCAACCACCTCTCGTTCGGCACGGCGGGCAACCGTTCGGCAAATATGCGTGGCAGAAACTTGAGGATGTCCACCAGGAAGAATAAAATTGCGTAAAGGAGGCAATTCGGCATCCATCGAATCAATGGCATTTTCCAGCAATAAGAGGTCCGATTCCCGCAAATCGGTGGGAATGGGCATTTCCGGTCCGGCAGCCAGGTGTGCGCCAATGCTGAACAGGCGGTGTTGCACTTCAAACAAAAGTTCCCGAGCAGCATCCAGGGAAATCTGGTCGTACAAAGCGCCGGTAAAAGCATTGAGTTCATCCACCGAGCCATATGCACGTACGCGCAGGTCACTTTTAGATACAATTTGACCGCCAAACAAGCCTGTTTGACCCTGATCTCCTGTTTTGGTGTATATTTTCAAGGCCATGAACTATTCTTTTACAAATTCGTACCCTCCTTTGGTTGCACCCCAAACCTGCACTTCTTTGTCATTAAATCCTTGATCCCAACTTAAGAGCAATGTTTTGGAAAGCCTCACTTTGGATGTTGCGTATTTGGCGCCCCGTAAATTGCTTTCACAGCCCGATCCGCGGGTGCCACCTTCGAATTCGCCTTTGTCGTTTTCTTTTAAAAAAACCGTACAGCCATCCCGCAATTGGAGGTTTGCCGGCGTAAATGGATCGAGACTGGCCGGATTTTTAAACGCCCCGATCCATTTTGCAGGTTCATCTATGGTATAAACGATGCTTTTGTAGCCATTTTGCCCATCCGGCTCCACTTTATATACACGCTGGCGGTAGGGTTTGTCTTGCGATTTCGCAGTGGCTTGCTCCACATACAGCCAATGGTTGGCCTTGTCTTTGGTCCAGATTGGCCGGATGTGGAGCCGGATATCGTAATAGTCGCTGTCGCGTTTACTTTGTGCGGTACTGGAAAAATCACCGCACAGGTATTCAAGCAGGGTGTTAATTTGATTTTTTGCTTGTGTTTCTGTGTTTTTTGGGAGTGTATGGCAAGCAGAAAGGCAGCAGAGGGTGAGGCCAATAGCGAGCACGCCCTGAAAAGGAGTTTTTTCAGACATAAAACTGTATTTGGTCATCCGGCGGGCAAACAGCAAGCCGGGATTTGGGCAAATGGATGGCTTATTGCCCTCCGTCACTTTTTATCGGAGCAGGAGCTTTGGTGCCAGGCGCCGAAATGGTGTTTGATGCAGGGCTTGAATCAGAACCATTGGCGCCGGGTTTGCGCATATTGGGATCTCCTGTAGTTTTAGCGGCTTGTTGTGCGGTAGGCGGGTTTATGTTAGAAACAGTGCCATCAGGATTTTTGCTGTATTCTTTGGCCATTTGTTTGGAGGCTTCACATTCCGGACAGGCAACCAACTGATTATTGAGGGCTCCCCAGGTTTGCGGCGCCCAATCTTTCAACGGTTTTTTCAGATCGGCAATTTGGGTGCGGCTCTGTGCCAGATTGAAACGCTCAATCAGTAATTCTTTCAATTTGGGTTTAAGGTTTCGACAAGCCTGAGATACGCGCAAATCGGAGGCCACCGGAATCAATTCGAGGCAGGTTTGGGCGTGGTTGAGTCCATCCACACCATCGGTGGTGCCGTGGAATTCCATCATCGCTTTGATTGCATCGATATCGCCTTTTTTGGCTTTTTCGAGTACTTCGTTGTATTTGAAACCCATTTGGCCAGCAAATTTGACAAGAGAAGGCGCAACTGTAATCTGGCCGATTACGGTGCTGTGCGTATCACTTTGGCATCTTACACGACTAAAAGGAAACATCAGGCAGAGTGCCAGACAAAAGATCATGGAATTTTTCATAATTTCAACTGTTTTCCTGCGAATCAGGCGGTGAATAAAATAAAAATGGCCGTTGAAATGCGGCGCGGCCACAAAGGTGCGGAATTCGGGGGAAATTTCCAGCGCGAAGCCGCTTCTGGTTTTTTTCTTGGAAATGAAATGCATACTTTTGCGCCGTTTTTGGACAAAGGCCGTGATATTCGGTAAAAATAACAGGGCGCCTTTCATTTGAAAATCTGTTTTTAAATTTTCTTAACCATATAAAATCGTCGCAAACTTATGGGTCGCGCGTTTGAATTCCGAAAAGAACGAAAAATGAAGCGTTGGGCCGGTATGGCCAAAACGTTTACCCGGATCGGCCGGGAAATTGCCCTTGCCGTAAAGGCTGGCGGACCAAACCCTGAATACAACTCCCGTTTGCGCCTGGCCATGCAAAACGCCAAATCGGCCAATATGCCGAAAAGCAACGTGGAAAGTGCCATTAAAAACGCTTCCAGCAAAGAGGCTGAAAACTTCCAGGAGGTGGTATACGAAGGGTACGCTGCCCATGGCATTGCCGTACTCGTGGAAACCGCTACCAACAACCCTACCCGTACGGTTGCCAATGTACGCATGTACTTCGACCGCTGCGGCGGCGCATTGGGCACTTCCGGCAGCGTGAGCTTTATGTTCAACCGAAAAGGCGTGTTTAAAGTAAAAGCCGAAGGCCACAACTGGGACGATCTGGAACTTGAACTCATCGATGCCGGACTGGATGAATTGAAGCGTGAAGAAGATGAAATGGTGCTGTATACCGACTTCAAAGACTTCGGCAGCATGCAAAAGGCACTGGAAGACCGGAATATCGAAACCACCAGCGCCCAATTGGAATGGCTGCCTACTCAAACCAAAAAATTGAACGATACCGAGGTCGATCAGGTGATCAAACTGATCGACAAATTGGAGGAAGACGATGATGTGCTCAACGTGTTCCACATGATGGACATGTCGGAATAAAATTTATTTCAATTTTTGCCAAATACGAACCAACCCGGAACGCAAGGTATCGGGTTGGTTTGTTTTTTCGGTGGCCACCAACTCGGTTTCCTGGATGCGCTCTTCCAGCGCAGGATGAGTACTCAGAAATGCCGACATGCCCCCGCTGTTGCCTTCCGGACTGCTTTTCAGCATGTTTCGAAACAAATCGGGCATCCCGCGCAGGGGAATTTGGGATTTTTCCATCAATTTCAAGCCGTTTTGATCTGCCTCGCGCTCGAGTGCGCGGGAGTACGAAAGCGAAGCCAGCGCATCGCCCTGTTGCGCCACCATACCGGCAATGGAACCGAAATCGCCAAGGATGCTCAGAAGCGCGATGCGCCCCGCCATGGCTCGAAAAATGGATTTGGTGCTGTGTTTCAACAAGATATGACTGGTTTCGTGGGCCAAAAGCGCGGCGAGTTGTTCGGGTGTTTTTACCAGATCCAGCATGTGGTCATACACCACAATTTGCCCGCCGGGCAGGGCAAAAGCATTTTCTATGGGCGCTTTTACTACGGTAAGGTGCATGCTATAGGGGCCGCCGTAATGCAGGCTGTCGTAAAACTCCTGCAATTGGGCTGTGCGAAAGGAGTCTACCGTGCTGGTGGCCAGAATCGCCTGCGCCCAGGTATTGCCAATTTGGGCTTCCGTTTGGGGCGAAATTTGTTCGGCGGCGCGGTTGGCGAGCCAGGGCGCCAGGTAAAAATACGCGAGGATTAACGGAACGATGAGCAATGCCAGTCCGACAAAGCAGCCTTTGATGCCGATTTTATCAAAAAAACCTTTTTGTCTGCCTGCTTTTGGGCCCATGACCCGGTCGAAATCGGTTTTAAAGTACAAATCCTGCACCTCAATGTATTGGCGGCCGTTTTGCACAATCACCTGACCGTCGGCATGGGCAACGATGGAATGAATTTGATTGGCCGACCATTCCAGGGTTTGGGGACCCACTTCCGTTTCGAGTTCGATGCAAAGCAGACCGGATTGAAACCAGGCCTGGGCGCGGTATTCTTTGAGGTTCAGTCGGTCGTGGTAGCGGGCGGCGTACATAGAAGGGATGGAGGAGTTTGGATCTTTAGTCCTTGTTTTACGGCAATACCAGGGTAAGTGGCCCGCAAAAAAAAGCATTCCACCGGGAATTGCAGAATTTATAAATAAAATAATAAAAGACTCCCAAACTTCCGAAGATGGGATTGCGTAATGCAATTAACGCAACATCCAAACAACATGAAATTCAACCTGGTTTTCTTGCTCTTTTGCAGCTGCACCCTTTTTGCCCAATCGCGTGCCGAGTTTGGTTTCACCCTGAATGCCGGCAATTTTGCGCTGCCCCAAAACGGTCCGGGCCCACGCCCTTCCGGCTACACCCATTCTTCCAATGCCCTTTCGGCTGGTTTTACGGCAGCAGCCGGCGTATACGGCAGCCTGCCGGTTTACAAACCTTGGAGCGTAAGTGCCTGTCTTTTGTATGCCGTATCGGCTTTTTCTTTCAAAGAAAGCTTCAATTACGACCCGCAATATGAACAGTATATGCTCCTGGAAAATAAATGGACCCGCAAGTACACAGAACACAACCTGCTCTTTCCGGTGCAGGTGCAATATACTTTTAGGAAAACTGTGGCAGGATTGGGCCTGTGCCCCTCTGTTAACTTGTTTACCCAACAAAAGTCTGATTGGCTCCTGGCGTCGCCAGAAAATGAGGCGGTTCAGCGATATCAGGCACGCGCTTACTTTCGGCAAGGAAACCTGGCCTGGCCCGGTGCGCGATTGCAATGCCTGTGGGTGGCCAGTTTGAATCGCAAGTTGGGAAAGAATACCTCCATCGGGCTCCAGTGCATGTGGGCCCCGCGCCACAACGACTTGGCGGTTTATTTCAACGCTTATGAAGACAAAGTTTTGTTGACGCGTTCGCCGTTTCGGATGAAAAGTGTAATGGTTGCGTTGCGGCGGAGTTTGATTAACAAATAAAGGGGCATTTTGAGGCCTTATTCTTTGATAAAACGCGCATTATAACGGTGTTCTGCGCCTTGTATTTGCAAAAAGTAACAGCCGGGTGGCAGGGCAGATACATCGATGGGTGTATCTGCCTGGTAATGCCAAAGTTTGGATAACTTGCCTGTCGCGTCGCTTATTTGCACAAACGATTGGGTAGCGTCTTGAATTCGAACATTCAGAAAACGCCGCACCGGATTAGGGAAAACCAACAAGGAAGGTTCATTTTCAGGTAAAGCAGTTTGCACCATGCAGGGCAAAACCACCATTTGATAGCTGGTTGAATCCATTCCGCCCAGGTTGGAATAGCTCAGATAAACTGGATAAATGCCTGGCGCTGCGTATTTTATACTGCAAGCGGGTTCGAGGCAGGTATTGGGCGTTCCTCCCGGGAACTGCCATTCGTATGAGAGTCCCATACCGGTTGAAATGGCTTCAACATGTACAAATTCTTCCAGGCATGCCGTGTCTTTGTCTGTTTTGATGCTTGCAGTGGGCATTTCGCAATCCAGCAGGGCCAAATTATTCAGCGCTACCATTTGGTTGCCAAATTTTCCGGATGCAAAATTTCCGGTACAGAGGTAGCGTGTACTGTCGTAAGGCACCAGCCCATTTACTTCTAATTCAATAAAAGGTTTCCAAATCCCATTTTGGTAAATCTTACACCCACTCAAAGTTGATACCACCAAATTCCCTTTAAATTCAAACAACCCGTCAATGCGGTTGTCGCTGTTTCCATTATACGGGTATCCCATATCCACCCAAATGGTACCATTCCACCGCAATACCTGATTGGGTTTGCGCGCCCCGGCATAAAGTGCTCCATTTACAACGCACAATCTTACGATTTGGCCTTGAAAACCTGGATAGGCGTACAATTGTGTCCAAGCACCGTTTGCAAATTGCCAAACTTCCTGTGGCTCGAATTCGGATGCTACAATTATTTTACCCTGAAAATGAACGATATCCGAGATTATTGGAATGGAAGAAAATTGACTTTGGTTCCCTGGCGCAGTCCACTGCACTCCGTCATAGGCGAACAGGCCTCCATAAACCCCGTCAATCTCATTGGTTGATCCAACCAGGTAAAGCTTGTCGCCAGCAACGAGCAACTGTCGGGGGAATATGGCAGCATCGCCACAAAATTGCCATTCGGTACCATCCCATCGGGCAAGGCCCGTCAAATGCTGGGGACCTGAATTATAAAACCTGCCAACGGCATAGATCTGGCCCTTGTACCAAGCAATGGAAGTGACCATTCCGTTGAGACCCAGGCCCATAGAATGCCATTCTGAACCGTCGTAGCGGGCTATATTTTGCGAAAATGCCGTCCCTGCAATGTAAAAATCGCCGCCAACGTACCAATCACCGCTATCTGGCGCTTTCAACAAAGTATATCCTTCAGAATAATTATAGATATGAGCATCTGCCACATAATCGGTGTGCGACCAATTCCCTCCTGACAATTTCAAGATGGATCCACAGGGCAAATTGTTGCAAAAATTGAAATTTCCAAAAAAGTACAGGTCATTTTTTATTTCTTTCCAATTCAATTCCTGTACGTATCCCTTGCCATTCATCAATCGAATTTCTGCCTGGACTTGCTGACTTCCATTAATTTTTCGAATCAAGGTGCTTGGATTGAACGAGTCCGCCACGCCGTATAATTGTTCCTTGTATGACACTAACTTCAGGTTGATGTTGGATCCGTAATATTCAACCAATTTCCAATTATTGGCAGTCCATTCATAAATAAAATTGTTTGGGTAGCTGGTAACCAACAAGCTATTTTTATGAAATACAAGAGAATTTACATCAGTTTCATTTTTAATATACGGCAAAGTATCCCATTGCGTCCCATGGAGAAAGGAAGTTGAATGTCGGACGGGCGAAACACTGGTCGTTAGAATGCCCCAGGCCCAGAGTGTATCTCCGCGGGGCGTTAATCCGGCTGGGGAAAAAGGGTGATTCCAGCCTGTGCTTTTCCAGGAGGCGCCATCCCATCGCGCCAGATACCGGATATTCGGATCATTGTTTAGTTGCTGGAAGTTCCCGGAAACATACAATTGATTTTGGAACACCTCCATCAGGGAAATTCGAACTGAAAAAATCTCTGGATTACCCACAGGAAACCAGTTTTGTCCGTCCCAGCGGGCGATGTTGCGGGCGTGCACCTTTCCGGCATATTCGAATTCTCCACCTACATACAAATTTCCATTCCAAAATTTCATGGCGGTTACAAACGAAGCGATTCCCGCACCAAGCGGTTTCCACACGCCACTGTCCAGAACCGCGACATTATTTGCCGGAATCCCGTTCACCGATGAAAAACTGCCTGCGATGTAAGTGCGGTCGGTTATTGAATCGTATTCCATGGCATATATGGCGCCAACCCCGAATAAACCGCCGCCAAGAAAAGGCGTCACATTTTGAGCACACAAAAAAACCGGAAACAGCAGAATAAAAAACAGCATAAAATTGCCGGAAAGAAAAGAACAGGGTAAAAATTTGAACATCGTTCGGGTGATTTATGGAATTTAAAATAAAAAAGCCCAAATTTTAAATACGTAAACCGCAGTTAATCTAACAAATAGATCAACCAGGAATTGAGAACAATCCTTCAGCAGCAAGGGTATGTATTAAAAGAAGATAAAATTGGACGCAGGTTTATTTGCTCCGAATATTCAATTTACGCTACAAGTTATTCATTTTTTTGAAAAATCAATTTTACGAATTCCTTTTTTTAATCTCCTGAAATCAATTTTCCAGGCGGAATATGTCCCAAATCGTACAAATGCCGAAAATGCGATTGCATGCCATGCCACCAGGTTCCTTCTTTGTGCGGAACACCAAATTCTGCTGCCGCTTCAAGGATGATTTTTGAAATGGCGGAATAATGCACATGACAAACCCTCGGAAACAAATGGTGGGCACAATGCGCGTTAAACCCGCCAAAAAAGAAATTCCAGGTGTTGCTGGTGGGGTAAAAATCGAGGCAGGTTTCCATTTGATGGGTGGCCCAACTGCCAGGCAAATAGCCGTTGGCATCGCGGGAAGGAAACGAAGCCTCCTGTGCATGATGGTTCATGATGTTGGTAAACAGGAAAAAATAAGACATGCACACATGCAAGGCTAAAAAACCAAGTAAAACGGTTGTCCAGGAATAACCCGCCACAAAGTACGGCAGAACAATCAAATAGGTATAATAAACCGCTTTAAAGGCAAAAAAGCCGAATATTTCGTACCATGGATGTTTCAGATTGCGGAGATTGGCCAGGTTTTTTCGCCGGAGGTACATCAGGTCTTTGTACAAAGTGGAATGCAGGGTGTAAAATGCATATAAAACCGGGGCATATAGATGCTGCCACCGATGGTGCGGCAGCAGCGGCCGATTGGGCGATAGTCTTATCAGAAAATTGTTGTCGATGTCGATGTCGCAATCGTCTACGTTGGGATACAAATGGTGCGATTTGTTGTGCCGAATGCTCCATAAATAGGCATCGGTGCCCAGGAAGTTGAATGTAAGATAGTAAATGGTTTTGTTAAAACCTTTCCAGGGTGTAAGCGCTTCATGCACCGCATCGTGCGCAATGTTGAAAGCAATAAGCAGGCCAGCCATGCCCATCAGGGCATACAAACCTACCACCCCCACATCTGAAAACCGTCCCGACAAGATGCAGGCGTACAAGCCCCAAAAGAAGCCGAGATACAATAAGCCTTTGACAATCATTAATTTATTGCCAAAACGGCCGTAGGTTTGTTGTTTCAGGTATGCGTGTACACGCGTGCGAACGGTTTGGTAAAAATGGTCGTCGCGAATGCTTACTTTAAATCGAATGGTTTGCATGTGCACTTTTTTTTATCAGCAAGGTGCAAATACATCCAATTTTATACAATGATTGATGTCAGTGCAAACCCTGTTTTGCAGGCATGTTTCTCCCAAAAGTCCCACAATTGGGGCAAACAAATACCTCCGCCAAATAAGATTCCGCTTATCTTCCGCCAAAAATTTTTGAAGCATGCGTTATTGGCTCTTTTTTCTGTTGTTCATCGGTCAAAACCTTTCGGCCCAGCAACAAAGTTATTTTCCCGATCCCGATACCTCGATCCAGCGCCGATTGGAAGACTGGCAGGATTTAAAATTCGGTTTGCTTATGCACTGGGGCGCCTACAGTCAATGGGGCATTGTGGAAAGCTGGAGCATTTGCCCAGAAGACCTCAGCTGGGCGAGCGGAGGCCGGAAAAAAGGCGTGGCGCCGGAAGATTACTTCGCTTATCGACAGCAATACGAAAACCTGAAAACCACCTTCAACCCGACGCAGTTTGATCCCGGCCACTGGGCCGCCGCCGCAAAAGCCGCCGGCATGAAATACGTGGTATTTACCACCAAGCACCACGATGGGTTTTGTATGTTCGACACCAAATGGACCGACTACAAAATCAGTGGACCGGGCTGTCCATTTTCTACAAATCCGCGAAAAGACGTTGCCAAGGCCATTTTTGACGCTTTCCGCGCGCAAAACTTTTGGGTTGGAGCTTATTTTTCCAAACCCGACTGGCATTCACCCTATTATTGGTGGCCCCAGTTTCCGCCGCTGGATCGGCACTGCAATTACAGCATTCAAAAATACCCCGAACGTTGGGAGAAATTCATCGAATACACCCACGGCCAAATTGACGAACTGATGTCGAACTATGGCCGCATGGACATTCTGTGGCTCGACGGCGGCTGGGTGCGACCCTACCAACCCGAAGAAGTGAAAAATTACCTGCTGGAAGAATACGAAAACAGCCGGTACGCGCGCAACCCGCAAAGCCAGGACATTCGCATGGCCGAAATTGTGCAAAAAGCCCGCGCCAAACAACCCGGTTTGATCGTGGTAGACCGCGCAGTGCCCGGCCCGTACCAAAATTACCTGACACCCGAACAACACATCCCCGAAAACGGACTCCCCTACCCCTGGGAAACGTGCATGACCATGGCCGGAAGTTGGAGCTATGTACCCAACGACCAATATAAATCGGCCGAAAACCTGGTGGAAACCCTGGTCGACATCGTGAGCAAGGGCGGTAATTTGTTGCTCAACATCGGGCCGAGTCCGGAAGGCACTTTTGATACAGCCGCTTATGCGCGTCTGCGCGACATCGGCGCCTGGATGCAAATCAATGGAACAAGCATCTACAAAACCCGGCGTTGCGCCAGTTTTCAGGAGGGCAAGGACATCCGTTTTACCCAAAGCAAGGATGGGAAGGTTCAATATATATTTCTGTTCAATTTCCCCCAGGAACCGCTGGTTTTACACAAAATATCGGCAAAAGCGGGGAGTAAAATCAGTCTTTTGGGCAGCCGGAGTGTGCTTGCCTGGGAACAGGGCTCGGATGGCTTGCGCATTCAAGTCCCGGCAGCCCTGGAAAAGAGCGGGCGCTATGTGTGGGTATTGAAAGTAGAGGCGCCGTAATGAAATGGGCGCAAATTGCCTAAACAGACGTTTATTTTACACAAAAGGACCCAGCGGTGTGGCTGGGTCCTTTTGCATACAAACACCCCTTACCAGGAGAGCAACAACAAGTCGCCGGATTGAACCCGGCGTTCAATGGCGCCATTTTGCCCCTGAATCTGGTATCGGATCACGTACGCATACACGCCCGGAAGCGTTTTTTGCCCTCGGGACATGCCGTCCCAGCCTTGTGCAAGTTCCTGGCTTTCGAACAAAAGATTGCCCCATCGGTCAAATACCTGCATCTGATAATGCTGAATATCTTGCTTGGTAAAAGGCCGGAAAACAGCGTTTTCGTCGCCAGCGCCGGGGTCAAACACGTTGGGCACATAAAATCCTAATTCGCCTTTTACCCGGATTCGAAGTTGTGCAGAATCGGCGCAGCCGTTGCTGCTTACCAGCAAAACCTGATAGACGCTGTTTTTATCCGGTGTAGCAAGAGGTTGTAAACAATCGGTACAACTTAATCCCAATGCAGGTGACCAAGACAAAAATGCGATTTCGGAAGCAGGAATATTGGTCTGAAAATCAATACTATATGTATTTCCAGCCTGAATTTCAACTTCAGATGTCATGGTAATTTCAGGGATCAAAACAGAATTAAGCGTTTGTTCTGTTTTTTCTTCGCATCCCAAACTATCCCGTACAACAAGCTGGTAAGTACCTGGCGCCAGATCCGGAAATTCTGTTTGTGCGCTAAATTGTTGTCCGCCATCTATGGAATATACATATACATTGGGTGCGCCCGAGAACGAAATGCTTCCTACTGGGGTTCGACAATCCGGATCAAGGGTTGTCGCCTGGGGGAATACTGGGTTGGGGGTGCTTACGACTACGGATCCTTGCGCAGAGCAACCATTTTCCGGATTGCTCACAGTGAGCCGATAAGTTCCTGCACTTCCAACCACAGGGGCTGGAGTTTGGCCTCCACTCAGGATAATGCCATTGGAAGTGTCCCAATTATACATTACCCCAGACGTTGCACTATTGCCACTGAGGGAAGCCATGGGCGGATTACAAGGTAAAACAATTGGATTGCCCGGATTAACATCCGGTAAGGCAAAATCGGAAAACACTTGCAGGGAGGCCTGAGCCGTACAACCATTATTTTCATTTAAAATTATTAATGTATAAATACCTGGCTGACTTACATTTGCCAATAAATCGTTTCCACCTGTCGCTATTCCGGGGCCCATCCATTGATAACTAATTCCGGCCCCGGCAGTGCTGCCCGCACCACTGATTTGTACTTGTGGGTGCGCACAATCCAACTTGGCAGGCGCATTCGCGATAACTATGGGTAAATTTTTATCCTCCGAAACCGCCACACTCGTCACTGCGGTACAGCCGTTGTTGGAATTTAACACGGTAAGACTATAGATACCCGCTTGATTAACTGTAACTTGTATAGTAGTGCCCCCGTTCATGATGCCAGGGCCTATCCACTGGTATTTCACACCAGGTCCGGTTGTGCTCCCTGAACCACTAATTTGAACCTGCGGATGGGTACAATCCAGCATCATTGATGCCGCAGCCAAGGCAATCGGCAGGTTTTTATCTTCCAATACCGCCACACTGGCAGTGGCACTGCACCCATTGCCTGAATTCAGAACCGTCAAACTGTATACACCAGCTTTTTGTACTGTGACTTGCAAGGAATTTCCTCCAGACAATATTCCCGGGCCCATCCAGGTGTACAACAGCCCGGATCCAACTGTACTGCCAGAGCCATTGACTTGAACCTGAGGGTGCGTACAATTCAGAACATCAGGCGCCGATGCCAGGGCAATCGGCTGGGTTTTATCCTCCAATACCGTTACGCTGGCCGTGGCGCTACAACCATTGATGGAATTGAGAACCATCAAACTATATATACCCGCTTGTTGTACAGTGGCTTGCAAGGAGTTTCCGCCATTTAATATTCCCGGACCCGTCCAGGTATACGACAAGCCTGCCCCGACCGTGCTGCCGGTCCCATAGACTTGAACCTGTGGGTGCGTACAATCCAGAATGGTTGGAGCCGCGGCCATGGCAATCGGCAAGGTTTTATCCTCCATTACTGTTACCATGGCCGTGGCGCTGCAGCCATTGTCCAAATTCAGGACTGTAAGACTGTATATACCCGGCTGATTTACAATAGCTTGCAAGGTATTTACGCCACTGAAAATTCCTGGCCCTGTCCACAAATACCCAATTCCGTTTCCATTGCTGCTGCCAGCACCATCAATTGGTACTTGCGGGTGTGCACAATCCAGCATGATTGGCGCTGCTGCCAGAGCAATTGGACTTATGTTGTTGGATAAAACAGTGACACTGGCCGTGGAAGTACACCCACTGTCATTATCGAGTACCATCAGGGTGTACACGCCAGATTGTGCAACGCTCGGATTTAAGGATTGGTCGCCTGCAACCACGTTCGGGCCTGTCCAGCTGTAAGAAAAATTTGCACCACTTGAACTTCCTGCTCCAGAGAGCATTACTTGAGGCATGGAACAGGAAATGGAATCGGGTGCTGCTGCAATTGCGAGCGGTGGCTGCAATTGTGCGCCAATGAACACCGAAGCTGTGGCGGAACAGTTATTTTGAAGATCAACTACTTCCATTTGGTATATTCCTGGAGCATCAACAATTGGATGGAGGGTATTTCCGCCGGAAACAATGTTCCCGTTGTTGGTACTCCAGGTAATTGCGCCATTAACGGAACTGCTTCCATTGAGGGTAAGATTGGGCTGTTTGCAACTGATGTTTTGAGAAATGCCTGCCGAAATTTGAGGAATATTGGAATCCTTGCTCACCGTAACAAGATCGGTGGCAGTACAATTGCTGCTTAAATCAGTCACAACCAATATATAGTCTCCGGGTGCATCCACTACGGGGTTAAGCGTTTGAATTCCAGAAACCAAATTTCCGTTCGTTGTCGACCAGGTATAGCCATAACCCAACCCCATGCTGGAGCCAGAGGCATCGAGGCTTACCTGGGTGGCGCCACAAGTCAGAACGAATGCGGCGCCCGCGTCAGCAATCGGAACTCCGGCAGCCTGATCAACCTGTACCGAATCGGACGCAGCGCAACCACTTAATACATTAGTTATGTGCAAAAAGTATTTCCCAGCAGATCCCGCAACCGGAGTCAAGGAATTAGCGCCGCTTAATATTCCAGAACCACTTCCCTGGAATGTCCATAAGTAGGCATATTGAGGTCCCACATCACCACTCCCTTGCAAATTGACCGCCGATTGCGAACAAGTAATGGTTCCGCCTGTCCCAGCATCTACCTGAGGGTATCCTCCAAAGTTAGACAAAAAAACCGAATCAACTGTTTTACAGCCATTTATTAAATCTAAAACCTGTAAAGTGTATAATCCGGGCTGTGTAACCTGGGTAGATACAGTAGATGCCTGGTTGCTCCATAAATATTCAATGTTAGCGCCTTGGGTGCTGCCACTGCCGTCGAGCAGAACCGTAGTTACCGAGCAATCTACCGGCCCGACTGCCTTAACTGTAGCAGTGGGCGGTATTTTGTTTTCTGAGACAGAGACAAACAACTCTTGCAAGCAGCCATTGAGTGTATCTAAAACATGAAGTCGGTAGGTACCACCCGCTTGAATGACGGGCAAAAAGGATGAATCGCCTGATACAATTCCGGTTGGGGCGCCACCATTGTAGGACCAACTTGGGGTTGTATTCTGAACAAAAGTTGCCTGCAGCATTTGTACTGGATCCTTGCAGGTGAGTACAGCAGGCGCCGCAATGCTGCTGTTTGGTTTAATCGTATCCAGCGCCACCAATACAGAATCAAGGCTTATACAACCATTTAAATTATTGATTGTCTGAATTTTATATATACCCGATGCAGCAACTAATGGAGTAAGGGTTTGTTCGCCTGCCACAATATTCCCTGGCAGACTGGACCATTGATAAGAAAATCCAGATCCGGACGTTGCGTTTTGAGCATGAATTATTGTTTGCGGCGCGGCACAAGTAATGCGTGGATTGGGTTCAATTTGTATATCTGGCTGGGTAAAATCGCCAAATATGGTTATGGTATCCTGTGCAAAACAGCCATTTAAGGTATCCCTAATTTTCAGGATAAACTGTCCAACGGTATCCGCCAATACCGATGAATCGCTTGACACGCCATGTGGTCCAAACCATTGAAAAGCAAGGGGTTTCCCAGGCGAATTGCCCTGGCTCGCCAGCGAAAAGGATGGCAAGTTACAGGTAAGTACCGGCGGATTGGCGGGTATAATTTGTGCCTTGGGAGCAATGGTATCCCCTTTTACCAGCGCATTGGCCAAACTAACACAGCCGTTCAGGGTATTTGTAATAGCCAGGGTGTAAAGGCCGGCACGCCCGGTAAGCAAGGCGGTTGAGTCGCTTTTTCCCAGAATCAAACCGTTTGCGGTAGTCCATTGGTAGGTAAAATTGGCCCCTGTGCTGCTTCCCGTACTTAAAATTTCTACATTTGGATGCCCGCATTTTATGGTACCAGCAGGAAGGGCCACGGCAATAGGGGCATTGCTATTGGGCTGAACCTGCGTACTTGCCGTAGCAGTGCAGCCATTGACGCCGCTGCTGACCGTAAGCACGTAAGTACCTGGTACATTAACCAGGCAGTTATTCAGCGTATTTGCGCCCGAAACAATCCCCGGCCCTGACCAACTATAGGAAAACCCGGGTCCTCCAGCACTGCCCGATCCATTCAAAGTGACTGTTGCACCGGAATTACAGCTTAATTGTCCGGAAATTGCAGCAGCGACGGCCAAAGGCGGTGTATTATTCACCGAAACGGTGGCAGATGCCGTTGCGGTGCAATTGCCAATCAAATTACTTACCGTTAATATGTACTCACCTGCTGCATTCACCGTTGGCATAAGTCCGGATCCCCCGCTCACCACATTGCCTGAGGGACTCCAGCTATAAGAAATGGTGCCCCCCGTGGAGGACCCGGCGCCGCTCAGTACGGCCGTATTTTGTGTACAAGTGAGGGAATTAGGGGCACTTGCCATCGCTTCCACGGCATTCGGATCGGGCACAACCTGGATGCTTGCCTCAGCCGAACAAACGCCAGACCCTGTATCGTAAGATACCGTCAAAGTATATTCCCCTGGTTCGTTGACAGTGGCTACGGGAGTATTTCCACCCGATAAAATACCAGGTCCCGACCAGGAATAGATAAAACCAGGACCGCTGCTGGAAGCGCTTCCATTCAGTTGTATTCCAGTTACGGTTTTGGTACAGGGCAATACAACAGAAGCCGGGAGTACCGCTTT
The DNA here is from genome assembly GCA_018969455.1 of Bacteroidota bacterium. Taxonomy (GTDB): domain Bacteria; phylum Bacteroidota; class Bacteroidia; order Chitinophagales; family Saprospiraceae; genus M3007. The sequence goes on from JAGWYI010000008.1 coordinate 18,363, forward strand.
TGCCGTAATAACACCCACCTTTACGGTATCACTTGCCGAACAAGCTTTGGCAAAATAGATGTCATCTAATACATAATCATCCCCAAAAAGCCCGTTTCCACTGCCTGAAACATCCTTGATACAAAACGCTGCTGTGGTGGCAGTTCCAGAGTACCAGGCGCCAGAAAATTGTTGCCAGGTGCATCCGGCAAAACTAATGGGAAACTGAGGTCCCACATTGGTATTGTTGATGTTGAATTGAAAAACAGGAGGCGAAATGGGTGAAACAGCAGCCCAGGCACTCATAGCGTACCAGGTATTGGGCATTACGGCTATGTTTTGGCACCAAACAGAGGTATTGGCACTCCCGTTCCCATTTACCAACATCATCTGCCCGGTTCCATCCCCATAGGTATGGTCGTCGCAAGGAGGAAAGCTTGATAAAACCAGGCTTGGCGAGGTCGTCAGCGTATACAAACCAGGTGAAATCGGCAAGGGGTTATAGGCATAATTGCTTGTAAATCCGGTATTCCCGTTTTCAAAACCTGGGTTATTTACCAAATTAGGCGCTGCCGGATCCAAAGCGCCTGCTGAAAGAACATAGCTAAGCATTCCACTTACTGTGGTGGAGGGCGTCAGGGTGTTGGCATTGCTGAGTCCATTCGTCGGTGTCCATCTAAAACCTAAATAATCACCGCCAATGGAGCCGTCGAGTGTGACCATAAGGCCCGAATTGCACACCAGTTTGTCCGGACCCGCATTTACCGTGATTGGACACTGCGCGCACAGGCGTATGCTCACATTAGATAATATTAAAATAGACAAGACAATTTTATGCATCATTTATTTGGCTGAATTTGATTGAGGGCAAATAAAACAAAAAACCCTCAAATTCAGCCAAAAATCGATTGCTTTACCTAAATTATTGACGCACTTAAAGGCCATCATGCTGGGACAACAATCTTAACGGCCTTCCCTGGAAACCGTTTTAAAACCTTTTGGATGGGTGAAGGGTACGGATTTTGGCGCCCGGCAAGGCTTAATTTTGAGGGAATAGCCATGGCCTGTTGCCGAAAAAAAATGCAGCATGGCGTTAAAAGATATGCCTTTCAGCATTTCGGAAGTTTTAAAACAGTCTTTTAGCCTAGGAATAATACAGCAGGAATTCTTAAAAAACCTGCTCGGATGCGCAAAAAACAAATTGACCAAAGCAAAAAATAGATAGGAAGAGTTTCTAAAAGCCCTTATCTTTATCGAATAAAAAAACTACCGCTTGATTTTAAGATCTGAATCTGAAACATCGCGCCCATTTTTCTGTCGCCCATAGGGGCAATGACGGCAACCGCTGCCACAACAATAGCCCCTTTTGCGCAGAAATTTTTCCGTAAAAACAAAAAAACCGTTTTCCCAATAAAAGTCTTCGCCTTCAACCAATGGATTTGGCGTTTTATCTTTTGACATAATCTTTTTTCGGCTTTATTTTTACTTCACAAGGTGTGCTTTTGCGCATGGTTTTTTATTTAATTTATTGAAAACCAAAACATAACACGGCAATGAATACTTCCTTTGAGGCAATCTGCAGTTCGTTTTTCCACCAAGGGATCAAATGATATTATAACTTTTCACGGTACCAATATAGGTGCTGCCTTTCGAGAAAGGAATATTGCAAGGCAAAAACAAACAAATACGTTGTTTGGTTTACATATTTTTCTCCATCCGCCAATGCGGAATTCCTACCTCCTGAAATTCTTTGCCGACAACAGAATACCCCAGTTTTAGATAAAATGGAACCGCAGATTCGCGAGCATGTAAAACCATTTGATCCATCTCCAGAGACTTGACCATCTGCTCGGAGGTAAGTACGAGTTTTTTGCCAACACCTTTTTTTTGCCAGTCTATGGCCACGGCCACCTGACGCATTTTCATCTTTTTTTCATCAACCCGGGTGAGATTCAGGTAGGCAATCAAAGTAAATGCGGAATCATATGCACCTAAATGCAGTTGATCAAACTCTTCGGCAAGTTGTTCTGGGCTGTACTCAAGCCCGAGCGGCTTGCGCAAAATATCATATCGGAGTTGAACAGCCTCGTCGTATTCAGGCGTACCCCAAATTATTGGAAGAATATACATTTGTATTTTTTTGATTTTAAACTCATTAAAACAAATGAACGCTTATCTCAATTGTTTTAATAACACAAATATATGCCAAATACTTCCAGGTAGACTGTAAGAATTGTCTTGGCTGGTACCGATTTTTATTGATTTTTGCTGAAGATCAGCATAAATGCAGGCTTTGCGAAGTTTAGAAATGGTTTTAAAACCTCCGGACTTTCAGCATTATGGAGGTTTTCAAACTGTTTCTTATAATTTGGAAAATCGGTTTTAATTTTGTGCCAACGATTATGCTGATCATTGAATCTCCACAAATGCAAGAGCCCAAGCTTTCAGAAACACCCAATTTGCGCCGCATTTGGTTACAACTAGCCAATTGGACCATGGTTATTGTGATAATGATGTTGGTTTATTTGGTGCTTACCATCCTAAATATGCTGTTTCTTGCGCCAAAGCTGGAAGCCGATCATCCCGATTCTGCCAATTCTTACCTGGCTTTTTTCTTGGTAGTAGTTTTGATGGGCTTACCTGCCTGGTATGGTTATCAATTTGTGCGCTTAATCCGAAGCGGTATAAATCAGGAAGACCCTGCATTAAAAACACAGGCCTTTCGTTATTTTAGATTGAATTACCGTTTTTATGGCATCATCAACCTGATTTACCTTGGCATCCTGATACTCCTGATCGTTGTAGCAATTTTTGTCATTGCGGCATCTGAAGCGGGAACCAATTAAAATTCTGCAAACCACACCTGCAATGGAAATTTTAGATGATGTATATACGCAATCTGATTTTGGCGAACAAAAAAACTTGCCAGCCGACATGCTTCAACACTGGAAAGTTGCCGGACAATGGAACCTGTTTAATGCAATAGTTGGATTTTTGGTTGTTGGCTTTTGCGGATTGTTTATCCTTTCTTTTGGCACATTAATGGGATTTGCCGGAATGATGACCGATTCCGGCTCTCCGATTATGTCATTTATTACCAGAATTTTAGGTTTTGGTTTATTCAGCGCTGTTCTTTTTGTGGCGACAGGCGGCTTGATGTTCTTTTTTTTAATACAATTTGCCATCTACATACAAAGAGGGATAAAGAATCAGGACCAGGCTTTGATTGAACTTGCCTGGAAAAGCATGCTCCATTTTATTCGGTTATTAGCCCTTGTTCTGGGTATTTCCCTGTTTGCTTTTTTATCCTTTACGGGAATCTTTTTTGCTTTAAATTTCTGAATATCTGGCAGATATGCAATAAATTCACCTTAAAAGCAGGCGGCTTTTGGACCAGGTTCCAAAAGCCGCCTTTTCAATTTTAATGCCTTAAAAACACGATTTTAAAGGCTCTCTGAACCAGTAAAAAGTTGTATCATTGGATTAACGGGAAAAAGTTTTTTGCCAAACTAGACGCCTTTTCAGACGTAATAAGACTAACTACGACGAAAAAGAGGAAAGAAGAGTGTCAAAAAAGGCTAATCTCATTAACCCAAAACACAATTTTTAACTGTATTTTAGTTCAAAATATGTTTCACTTTAGGTCTGTGTGGCGCGATGTCGCCCAAACGCGCACGTTTAGCAGCCTCGTAATCGCTAAAATTTCCTTCAAAAAAGACCACGTTTGCATCATCCTCAAAAGCAATGATGTGCGTCGCCAGTCGGTCGATAAACCATCGGTCGTGGCTGATAATCAGGGCGCAACCCGCAAAATCGTCGAGCGCGTCTTCGAGCGCGCGCAAGGTGTTCACGTCAATGTCGTTGGTAGGCTCGTCGAGGAGCAATACATTACCTCCGTCTTTGAGGGTCATGGCCAGGTGAACGCGGTTGCGTTCACCACCGGATAAAACAGCCAGTTTTTTTCCCTGATCGGCGCCGGAGAAGTTGAAACGTGAAATGTATGCGCGGGCATTTACACTGGTATTTCCAACCTGAATAAGGTCATTTCCTTCTGAAATGATGTCATAAATTGATTTTTCTGGCAAAAGTGCTTCATGGCTTTGATCCACATAGCTGGTTTTTACCGTATCGCCGATGATTACCGTTCCGGAATCGGGTTGCTCACGACCGGTTAGAATCTTGAACAGGGTTGATTTTCCGACACCATTAGGGCCGATGATGCCCACAATGGCATTTTTGGGAATGTCGAGGTTCAAATTTTCAAACAAAATGCGGTCGCCAAAAGATTTGGTGATGTTCTGGGTTTGAATGACCAGGTCACCCAGGCGGGGGCCACCGGGGATCCAGAGTTCCAGTTTGGCCTCTTTTTCCCGGCTTTCTTCACCGGCCATTTTTTCGTAGGCATTCAAGCGGGCTTTACCCTTGCTTTGGCGGGCTTTGGCCGACATACGTACCCATTCCAGCTCCCGTTCGAGGGTTTTGCGACGCTTATCGTCTTCCTTGGCTTCTTGTGCGAGGCGCTTGTTTTTCTGATCCAGCCAGGAGGAATAGTTGCCCTGCCATGGAATGCCCTCGC
>JAGWYI010000450.1 GCA_018969455.1 Bacteroidota bacterium
TATTGACCTGTCGGTAAGCAACGGAACAAGCCCCTATTCCTACAAATGGCTTCCCAATGGCAATGGCAGCAACCAAGACCTCACTAACCTGGGCCCAGGTACTTATGCGGTTACGGTAACCGATGCCAATGGCTGTACTGCCAAGGGATCCTATGCAATTACACAACCTGCTGCAGCGTTGCAAGTGGTGTGTAATGCTGCGGCCACGGTTTCCTTCCCAGGAGGCTCGGATGGTGTGGGAACTGTACAGATTTCAGGAGGAACGGCGCCATATACTTTAACCCCTTCTCTTGGTAATGTGCAAACAGGCCTTGCATCTGGCACGGTTTCATTGAATAATTTGCCCGTTGGACAATATACCGTTCAAATTACCGATGCCAATGGCTGTACCATCGATTGTGGATTCAACATCAAACTGGTAAATTGCACTTCTTCAGTGGGAATCATGAGCGCGGCGGCCTTGCATTTGTGTGGCCCCGGCTGTCTTACTGCAACATACAACAACACAGGCCAGGTGCTCGATGCCAACGATGCCCTACAATTCATCCTGCACGAAGGATCGGGCAATACCATCGTCAACGAAATTGCCCGTAACACACAACCGGTTTTCTGTTTCGATGCAACTAAAATGAACTTTGGCACAACGTACTACATTGCAGCCGCAGTGGGCAATAAAGACGCAGGCGGCAATGTTGACCTTAGTCACTGGTGTACAGTAATCTCATCAGGGACACCCATCCGGTTCGATAAAAAACCAGACGCTGTATTGGCTCAGCCCCAAAACATCAATTGTGAAAATCCCACCAGTGCCGTTTTTTGTACCAGTGGAAGCCCTGCATTTGTGTATGCCTGGACAACCCAAAATGGTTTGATTCTGAACGGCGCCAACACCGCCTCTGCCCTTGTTGGCGCCGCGGGTACTTACCAGTTGATCCTAATCGACAATCAATGCGCTGATACTGCTGTTACACAGGTGAAAGACCTACGGAATAAACCCAAGGCAACAATTTCGGCTGACCCCAGCGACATCCTCGATTGTGCCATACAGGAAATTGTGTTGCAAGGAACCATTGAGGGGTCGCTGAATGCCAACGCAATTTGGATTTCCGGCGGTCAGGTATTCGCCAATGGAACCATCGTCCCCATCAGCGCACCGGGAACATATCAATTTGTTGTGCTCGACACCATTTCTTTGTGCAGGGATACGGCCAAAATTAAAATTGATGAAAATCTGGGATATCCGGCCTTATACCTCAATCCGGTGGGCCAATTAAGTTGCACAAATCCAAAACTCACCATCAGCGGAGGATCGGCATTCCAGGGTATTGTATACCAATGGATTCAGGTGAACGGCGCCGATACCGTTGTTTTAGGTACAGGCCCCAGTCTTCAAGTTAGTCTTCCCGGGAATTATTATCTGGTCGGGGTGGATCCTGTAAACAAATGCACCAATGCCATCCCGGCTCAGGTTTTGGCTGATTTTACAGCACCTCTGGCCGATGCCGGTGCGGGATTCTCCCTGCCCTGCTATGGCGAAAGCGGTTATTTGGATGGAAGCGCTTCCAGTGGCGCCGCCGATATGACCTTTTATTGGACAACCTCCAATGGCAGCATTGTTTCGGGCAATAAAACCGCGCAACCGCAGGTGAATACCCCTGGCACTTATTTGCTCCTGGTTACCAATCCGGGCAATGGTTGTACCGACTCCGATGAAGTGGTGATCGATCCGGAAGCGCCAGTGGCCACCCTCCTGGTGAAACAACCGCCTTGCTTTGGCGACAAGGGCTCTATTACCATTACTGCAGTTCAGGGCGGAAAACCACCCGTAAAATATTCACTAGATAACGGCGTCCATTATACAAACAGCAATTATTTCGGGAATCTGAATGCAGGAACATACAATTTGCTGGTGGTTGATGCAGTTGGCTGTAGTACCACTGCTCAATCGGAAATCATTGCCGCCAAACCATTCGAAATTTCCCTGGTTCCGCAGGTGAAAATTGAACTCGGCGACAGCCTGATTCTCAAAGCAACGGTGAGCGCGCCAGACAGCCTCATCAAAACCATTCTGTGGCAACCTGCTACCGGGTTAAAATGCGATACCTGCCTGGAAACCACCGCAAAACCATTCAATAGCACCCGTTACAAACTGAAAGTTACCAGCAAAGCAGGTTGTTCCGATGAAGCGCTCATCCAAATTATTATCGATAAAAAGTATGACATTTTTGTCCCCAATATCTTTTCTCCAGATGGGGATGGCAAAAACGACCTTTTCATGATTTTTGCCGACAACAAAATGGTGAAAAACGTCAAATCATTCCAGGTATATTCCCGATGGGGCGAACGGGTATTTGAATATTATAATTTTATGCCCAATAATGAAAATGCCGCTTGGAATGGACGCCACAATGGCGCCGAAATGGACCCAGGCGTTTTTGCCTGGTATGTAGTAGTAGAATTGGTTGACGGCCAGGAAGTTTTACTCGAAGGCGATGTTACCCTGAAACGATAAACAGCGCAACCTGGCAAACTGTAACACACCTTAAGCGGGAGGACAACCTAAATCCTCCCGCTTTTTTAATGAAAAACAGGCGCGCTTGGGCGGACCAAAAGTTGATTTTGAAAAAGTTATGCCAAATGCCGCCTGATTGGGGCCATGCGTGTATACTAGACGCCGCCTGAAAGGCAGCATTCATTGTTATGCTGAGCGCTGATCGTCAATGATTTAGGCTTAAGGCCATGCACAAAAGCAAGCAGCGCGAAGTATATCTGAAGCTGCGCACGTTTTAACACCCCGGTATCGGAATGGGAAAAATGCTTTGACCCGAGCCTTCTGAAAAAGTTGCAAAGAAATTCGACACACCAAATTCGGCATGGGGTATTGATCGCGGTGTTGTCCTCTATTTTTATCTGAATCTCACCTTGTTATACCAAAACTAAAGCAGGTCTTTCAAATAGCGCCCCGTATAGCTCTCCGATTTTTGGGCAACCACTTCGGGCGTGCCTGCGCACACAATCATGCCCCCGCGTGCGCCACCTTCTGGCCCAACATCAATCAGAAAGTCGGCCTGTTTAAGCACATCCAGGTTGTGTTCAATCACCACAATGGTGTTTCCTTTATCTACCAATCGATTTAAAACCCTCAGCAATTGCCGGATGTCTTGAAAATGAAGGCCAGTAGTTGGTTCGTCCAAAATGTAAATGGTGCGACCTGTGTCTTTTTTAGAAAGTTCCTCGGCCAGTTTAACGCGTTGTGCTTCTCCACCCGAAAGGGTAGTGGCCTGTTGTCCCAGGGTGACATAGCCTAGTCCAACTTCTTCCAAGGTTTTAATGCGCCGGTAAATGGACGGAATGGGTTCAAAAAAAACGACGGCTTCCGATATGGTCATATCCAGCACATTGGAAATGCTTTTGCCTTTGTAGAGCACTTCCAAGGTTTCGCGGTTATAGCGTCTGCCCATACAGCGGTCGCAAGGCACACTCACATCGGGTAGGAAATTCATTTCAATGAGTTTCATTCCTGCGCCTTCACATACCTCACAGCGCCCGCCTTTTACATTAAATGAAAAGCGGCCAGGGGCATAGCCTCTAATTTTGGCTTCCGGAGTATCAGCAAACAATTTCCGGATATCGGCAAAAACATTTGTATAGGTTGCAGGGTTGGAACGCGGCGTACGTCCTATGGGACTTTGGTCAATTTCGATCACTTTGTCCAACAATTCCAGCCCCTCTATTTTTGCATAAGGCAAAGGTCGCTTAAGACTGTTGTAAAAATGTTGTTGTAAAATGGGGTAGAGCGTTTCATTGATCAGACTCGATTTTCCGGAGCCGCTTACGCCGCTCACGCAAACAAAGGTCCCAAGCGGAATTTCG
>JAGWYI010000451.1 GCA_018969455.1 Bacteroidota bacterium
TGAATGGTACTTTCCAGCCAATTACTACTACGGCTGCTGTGCCTTTTTTGAAGGCAAATACGACGACGCATCCCGTGCCTTCTCACGCTGCGAACAATCTGATAAATACAAGCAGGCGGTGCCTTACTACCTCACCATGATTTACGCGGCCAAAAAACAATATGATCAGGTGATTGCATACGCCGGACCAAAAACACAAGACAATACCCTGAAAAACCGCGCAGAAATTAACCAATTGGTCGGACAGGCGTACTACGAAAAAAAAGACTATAAAAAGGCCATGCCCTATCTGGAATACGCCGCCACCAACGGCGCAACCATGCGGCAAGCCGATTTCTACCAACTGGGTTTTACACAATACCAAAATGGCTATTATAAAACGGCCATCGACAACTTTGAGCAACTCACCAAAGAAGATAGCCTGCTCGGACAAAACGGCTTGTACCATCTTGGCGATTGCTACCTGAAAACCAAAAACAAGTTTGCTGCACGCAATGCATTTGGCCAGGCTTCTAACCTCAATTACGACCTCAATGTGCGGGAAGATGCGCTCATCAACTACGCCAAACTCAGCTACGAACTCAAATTCGACCGCGATGCCATCAGCGCATTGCAACGCATCCCTGCCAATTCTAAGTATTATGAAGACGCTCAGGCACTTATGAGCGAAGTATTCCTGAATACCCGCGATTATGACCGCGCCCTGGCAACCCTGGAGGCCGTGAAAAACCGCACACCCAAACTGAATGAAACCTACCAATTGGTTGCATTCAACCGTGGATTGCAATTGTATCAAAACAACCAAAAAGACGAGGCCCGTCGGTATTTTAACAAATCGCTCGAGTTTCCCACCAACAAACGCGTGGCTGCTATGTGCTCTTACTGGATTGGCGCCATTGCCAATGATGCCGGCGAATACGAAATCAGCAAGCAACACATCGCATCCTTTCTCGGTCAGGCTAAAAACTTCAACGATCTACCCGAAGAAAGCAGCCTGATTATGGGTTATTACGTGCAAGGCTACAACAACCTGAAAAAGAAAGATAAAGACTATAAATCGGCGCTTCTCAACTTCAAGGCATGCGTTGAAGCCATAAAACGAAATGCCGATCGCCTCAAAAGCGATCAAATCCGTACCGTTGTACTCGGAGATGCCGTATTGCGCGCAGGAGATTGCCACTTTAAAAACAATCAGTACAGCGATGCACTGGCTTATTACAATGAAGCGGTAAATAAAAAATTTGATGGTTTTGAATACGCTTTGTACCAAAAAGCCATCATTAAAGGATTGCAGGGGAACCCCGTTGACAAAGCAACTGCCCTCGAAAACCTGGTTGATAAATACCCCAACAGCCGATATACCGACGAAGCCCTGTTTAACCTGGGCGATACCTATCAGGAAATGAACAAGCTGGATCTCGCTATTCCGCCCCTGAAACGCCTGGTCTCAGAGTTTAGAGGTCGGTCAAACCTGATCAACCCGGCCTTGATCAAACTTGGCCTCATCTCTTACAACCAAGGTAGCACCAGCGCTGCCATCAACTATTACAAACAAGTATTTGCCAACAACCCGGAAAATTCGGAGGCCAAAGATGCCCTGGCTGCCTTGCAGGAAATTTATGTAAAAGACCTCAACCGCCCCGATGAATATTTTTCATTCGTTGAAACCGTTCCGGGATACAGCGTGAGCACAAGTTCTAAAGACAGTGTTACCTATCAATCGGCTGAATTTCAATTCGAACGCGGCAATTTCCAACAAGCCATTGATGGTTTTACCAACTACCTGGCGAAGTATCCCAACGGACGAAACGCCATTTCCTCGTACTTCTACCGCGCCGAATCCTATTCCAGCGACGCCATTCGCAAATACAGCATGGCACTTAAAGATTACGGCACTGTGGTTAACCGCGGACAAAGCAAATTTTACGTAAAAGCCGCTGAAAAAGCCGCTTTGTTGGCTTATAACAAAGAACGCGATTTCCCGCAAGCCTTTGAATTTGCACGCAAATGGGAAGAAGCATCAGTCAACGACAAATCCCGCTTCGATGCCCAAATTTTGGCCATTAAAGCCGCCTACGAAACCGGCAATTCCATTGCAGTAAACGAATACGCCCAAAAAATTAACCAATCCACCCTTGCCTCCGGCGACCAAATTGCAACCGCCAATTATTATGTCGGTAAAATGGCCTACGACAAAAATGACTTTGCACGTGCCCTGCCCGCCCTGAAAATGGTATCCGAAAATACCCAAAATGAAATGATGGCAGAAGCATACCACCTGCAAGCCCAGATTTTGTTCAAACAACGAAAATATGACCAGGCCGAAGAATTGATCACTGAGGCCAATAAGGCCAGCGCAGGGTACGATGACTGGATTGCCCTCAACCTCATCCTCCTGTCGGATGTGTATGCCGATCAGGGTGACAAAAACAGCGCAAGTGCAGCATTGGAAGCCGTTTTGGAAAATTACAACGGCCAAAATGAAACCATTAAAAATACTGCCAAACAAAAATACAACAAACTGCAGGGCAATCCGGCGCCGCGTACCAACAACAAAAACGCCAATCTGCTGGATCTGGACGAACGCAACTAACCAACTTTCAAGACCGCAACATTCAAACAATGAATACCAAATATAAATTACTTTTGGCCACCGTTTGCTTGATGACGTTTGGCCTTTCCCAAACCCTGGCACAACGCGAACTTCCCGGCGAAAGTGTGGATGTAGTAAAATCTTTCGATGCCCTGTTGCTCGAATCCTCGAAAATACAAGTTTCGCCCGTACTGCCCCCGCTCGATACCAGCGTTAAAGTGCAGGATTACAACGTACCGCCTCGCCCGCTCAACATCAAATACGACGCACCCAAATTGCGGCCAATTGGCATGAAAACGGGCTCAAAAGAAGAAATATACAATGGCTTTGCCAAATTAGGCGGCGGCGCACCAACTGCACTATGGCTCGAAGCCGGTTACAGCCGCGCTTTTGCCGATCAGTTCGACGGAAAAATTTGGTTCAGAAGACATCAACAAAGCGCAGATAAAGCGCTGGCCAACCAGAAGTTTTTCAAAAACGAAGGCATCCTCTCCGGCAACTATTACATCAACGACCAATTGGCGCTGGAAGGAAAACTGGGATACACCTACGATCGGGTGCATTTTTATGGCTACGACCACGAAAAATATACCTACAACGCCGATGTCGTTCGACAGGATTACAAAATTCTCGACCTGGGCGCTCGCCTCTACAACAAAGAAAGAACCGATGCCGACCTCAATTTCTCGGTGGCGCCGAAGTTCTATTTTATGAACGATTATTACTCCAACAAAGAAACAGGATTCGACCTCGGCCTGTCGGCAACCAAATGGTTTCAGGAAAAACATCCGCTCCGATTTGTCATCCGCACCGACCTCACCTCTTTCAACGACACGGCTACCCAACGCCTCAACAACATCTATCTGCAACCCTCATTTACCCTGCATTACCCCGTTTTTAAACTGAAAATCGGGGGTAATTTTGCAAGCAATCGCGATGTGTTCAGCGTTTTCCCCGATGCCGAACTGGGCTTGCGCATTTTCGGCGACGGAATTCAGATTTTTGCCGGCGCTTCAGGCGATTTACGCAAAAATACCTACCGAACCATGGCTGCCTATAGCCCGTTTATCGACATTCGGGAATCAAAATTGCGCAATACGAAAGTTCGAAATTATTTCGCCGGTTTGAAAGGCGATTTTGGCTGGCTGGAGTATACCGGCCAGGTTGCTTACAACATTGCCGATAATCTGGCACTCTTCCAAACCAGCTATACAGCCCAGCACATTACCCGATTTAAAGCAGTGTACGATACTGTCGAAATTCTGAATGTGCAAGGT
>JAGWYI010000452.1 GCA_018969455.1 Bacteroidota bacterium
ATATCGACCAATTGAGTCTTGCGCTCGCTCAAGAAGCAGATGTAGTCATCGAATTTACCCGGCCAGCCGCTGCGCTCCAAAATGTGCTGTTTTGCCTGAATGCCGGAGTACCTGTAGTGAGCGGAACCACAGGGTGGACTGAATCCTTGCCGGAAGCAAAACAATTTTGCCTTGAAAAAAAGGGCGCTTTTCTGTGGGCTTCCAATTTCAGCGTGGGGGTTAATTTGTTTTTTGCCCTGAATAGACGACTCGCACAAATGATGTCGCAGCGGCCTGAATACCAGGTTTCGGTGGCCGAATGGCATCACATGCACAAATTAGACGCCCCGAGCGGAACAGCCCTTACTTTACTTCAAGATTTGCTCTCCTTTTCAAATACCCAAACCAATTGGGAACTGAATCCTGCTGAAAGCGTTTCAGATAAAATTCCGGTAACAGCCTTCCGGGAAGGAGAAATACCCGGAACCCACCAGATTCGCTGGGAAAGCCCGATCGATTCAATTACCCTGGAACACAAGGCGCATTCCCGAGCCGGATTTGCAACAGGTGCCGTGTTGGCCGCCAAATGGTTGAAAGATAAAAAAGGCGTATTTGATATGGCCGATGTGCTGGGGATTTCTTGATGCAAACACAAAAGAATGAACAACAACTTAATACCCGCAAATGGCTCTTGAACATGGCCTTCTTGTTAAGTCATCCAGCATAATTTGGAGGCTCAACACTCAGGCGAAGTTTTGATAAGTTAATAAAACTCAAATACACATTTCTTTTTAAAACAATCACTTTTGCTTTGAACATCGTTAAACTCAGCAATACCGACATTTGCCAGCAAGACAACAAGCTTATACTGGAAAAAATAAACCTGAACATCGGCGCTGGAGAATTCACCTATCTGATTGGCAAAACAGGCAGTGGAAAAACCTCCCTGCTGAAAACCATTTATGCAGCCCTGCCGCTCGTAAATGGTTTTGGCGAAGTTGCCGGATTTGACTTGAAAACCATTAACCGAAAAAATGTACACCTGCTCCGCCGCAAATTGGGTATCGTTTTCCAAGATTTTAATTTGTTGAGCGACCGAAATGTTGAACAAAATTTGTTGTTTGTATTAAAGGCAACAGGTTGGACCGACCCCGTTGAAATGGAAAAAAGAGCAAAAACCGTCCTCTCTGAAGTGGGTTTGCTGCATAAATTGGAGGCCATGCCATTTGAACTTTCTGGTGGCGAACAACAACGCGTGGTTATTGCCCGAGCCTTGCTCAACCAACCCGTGTTGCTCATCGCCGACGAACCAACAGGCAATCTGGACCCGGAAACCAGCGACGATGTTTTGGTGTTGATGCGAAACCTCGCCAAACAACACAATACAGCAGTTCTCTGTGCTACACACGATTACCGAATCCTGCAAAATTTTCCGGCTCGAATTGTTAGGGTGCAAAATGGAAAATTGATTGATGACGAAGGGATTGCTATAAAATAATAAAAAAACTGATGAGGAAATTCTGAATGAGTAGAAAATTACCTCAAAGTATCTATTCAGATGTCGAAAAGACTGTACTTTTGGGCAATCCTTTTGGGAGCAAATTCTTCACAAACTATTTCAGATCTACCACATGAATCTGCACGAATACCAGGGCAAGGAATTGCTCAAATCTTACGGCGTAAAAATTCAGGAAGGCATTGTTGCCCACAATGCCCAGGAAGCTGTTGAAGCGGCCAAACAATTAAAAAACCTGTACAATTCTGATTGGGTGGTGGTTAAAGCCCAGGTTCATGCAGGCGGTCGTGGTAAAGGCGGCGGCGTTAAACTCGCGAAAAGCCCCGATCAAGCCGGCGAAATAACCCAGGCCATGATCGGTATGCGCCTCATCACTCCCCAAACCAGCGCTGAAGGCAAACTGGTTCGCAAAGTGTTGGTCGCTCAGGATGTGTTTTACCCAGGCGCCAGCGAACCCAAAGAGTTTTATATTTCCATCCTCACCGACCGTGGTCGCGGCGGCAATGTGATTATTTATTCACCCGACGGCGGCATGGATATTGAAAAAGTGGCTGAAGAAACACCCGATCGCGTACACACAGAATTTGTAGACCCCTTGCTCGGTCTTCGTCCGTTTCAGGCACAAAAAGTAGCCTTTGCATTTGGTTTGAGCGGCCAGGCATTCAAGGAAATGGTAGATTTTGTCATGAAATTGTATGCAGCCTTTGTGGGCAGCGATGCAAGCCTTTTTGAAATTAACCCCTGCCTTAAAACCAGCGATGACCACATTATTGCGGTGGATGCCAAAGTTACCCTGGATGACAATGCATTGTACCGTCACAGCGACCTGGAAGCACAACGCGATAAAGATGAGGAAGATCCAGCAGATGTAGAAGCCCAAGAATACGATTTGAACTATGTAAAACTCGATGGCAACGTGGGCTGTATGGTGAATGGCGCAGGCCTGGCCATGGCAACCATGGATCTGATCAAACTGTCGGGCGGCGAGCCCGCCAACTTCCTCGATGTGGGAGGCACCGCCGATGCCCAACGGGTAGAAAATGCCATGCGTTTTATCTTGAAAGATCCAAACGTGAAAGCCATTCTGATCAATATTTTTGGCGGTATTGTGCGTTGCGACCGCGTAGCACAAGGCGTTGTAGATGCCTATAAAGTAATTGGAGATATTCCAGTGCCGGTTATTGTGCGACTGCAAGGTACCAATGCCGATATTGCCAAAAAAATCATTGATGAATCCGGATTGAAAGTTATGGGCGCGGTAGAGTTTCAGGAAGCAGCCGATCTGGTTTCTAAAGTTCTGGCAAATTAATTACCTGTAAATCAAACGTTTAAAATATAAAAACAGCCGCTTCGATTTATCGGGCGGCAGTTTTTTTAGTGCTTTTTATCAAACGCATGACAGGGTTACACGCTGGTCTTTCTGATTCTTGAAACCAAAGAGGCAAATAAAACATTGAATTTTGCAAAAAAAGGGTTCCGGCTGAGCAGCCGGAACCCTTTTTCATTCAAATAGGTATAGAAGTCAATTATCGAGCAACAACAAAACGTACGGATTTGATGCCGCTTGCGGTTTGCATATTCAGGAAGTACATGCCATTGGCCAATCCTTCCAAAGACAATTGATGTTGATTTTGGCCAAGTGCCTGTGGAATGCTGAACTGGCTGCGCACCAGTTGTCCGGTGGCATTGCTCACTGTGAGATGGCAATCGCTTGCTGCATCGAGTGTGTAAGTGATGTTCAACACATCTGCAGCGGGATTTGGATACACGGCAAAGCTGGAAATTTCGGTTGCTTCGGCAGTTCCAGATGTTTTTGGAGCAAAGGTATGCGCATCATATCCTGCAGCAGTTGCACCAATTTTGGTATAAAATGGAGAAGTACTACCCAGGTCGAACAGACGAATCAAGCCGGGAGGAATGATTCCATCGCCTGCGCCGTCTACCACTGTCAGGGTAAAGCAGCTGTTAACGGGTACATCGAAAGTGTCTTTTACAAGGGTATTGGCAGGGTAAGCGCTTGGGCTGTCGGGAGAACCGCCTGGATAAAGCGCGCCACCGTTGGGGCCTACTGCGTTGTTGCCACCATGTGCCAGTTCGTTGCCGGAATCATCGGTAACATACCAGTAAATGTCTTTCGGATTGGCATCGGTGCGCAGGTTCAGCACGATGCTTTGTTTGGTGTATTTGGCAGGAGCAGCTACAATATCGGCGCTGGCTTTGGCTGTAATGTAATTGGCGCCATCATTTACAGAAACGATTTCAGCACTCAAAGTACCAACCGATGCAATTACAATAGGATCGAAAATCAAGGTTTCCTGATCCAGAATGCCTGTATTGGCCGTAAATGTT
>JAGWYI010000453.1 GCA_018969455.1 Bacteroidota bacterium
ATTTATGCGCGCAATTTCATCCCGATTTGGCACCCGCACAAAAGGCATTTTATTAAATTTCATAAAGGCGGAAAACCAGGTCCTAAAATTCCGGCTTGCGTATGGCGAGCGTTCAAAATACTGGCGGGTAATGGTCTCAAAATCTTCAGGATCGCGCCCGGTAAGCATTTTTACCACATCCGTAGGTGGGATATCAAATCGGTTTGATTGCATGTGTTTGTTGTAAAAAATGGCCTGAACTGCTGCATAACGGTCGAAGCCAAAATCCTTTCCCGACATAATGGCAGCCTTGAAAAAGAGCCAATCCGGTATGTTTATTTTTCGAATGGTTCTGCCGGTAACTTTGGAGAAAACAGCTGCTATTTCGTCTGGATCAATGGATTTTGGTCCGGTAGGAAACAATTTCTTTCCAAAATACGGCGCCGGATTTTTTAAAAGCGCAGCAATACATCGCCCCATGTCCTCAATTGAAATCCAGGGATTTTTACCATTTCCATAAGCATTGGGCATAATACCCAATTGCAACACAAATTCGGAAACCACAAACACATTATCGGCAAAATAGCCCGGCACAAAATACACCACGTGAAGGCCCGATTTTTCAAGCAAGGCGTACGACTGCCGAATGTCGTTTGTCAGTGCGCTTCCGGTATCCGGAAATTCGGCGGTTCGTTGGCCCATGAATACAACTGCTTCTATACCGGTGGCTTTTGCAGCATCGATAAAAAGTTGAACATCATTGGGCATCCCTGATTTATAGGGGTAGCAGTAATACACATGTTGAATCCCGATCAAAGCATCGTTCAAATCCTGAAAACTGTCGAGCGCGCCGACAAATACTTCGGCTCCCAGGTTTTCCAATTCCCGGGCTCTTGCGTTTTTTGCACGAACGAATATCCGAACTTCATATCCCGCTTCCAACAAATCAAGGGTTGCAGCATATCCGGTTTTTCCGGTGGCAGCGGTGATCAATATTTTTGGTTTCATTGTTTTTGAAATTTTAATGGTGATTGTCTGTCATCCAATGGCCTGGTTTTAATCGATGCAGGCATTCATCGGGGTCCCGCTCATTTTCCAAAGTCTGTTCAGGGAAATGATGTGGGTAATGCCGGAAAGGGGCACACCAAATAAAGGAATCAGGATGAGCGGCAATTGAAGAATTTTACCCATTCCCGCATCGCCCAGAATGGTTAAAGTGAGACCAGTTCCCACTGCCGTGATAAAGTCAAGCGTACCCAATAGGTTGAATATAAGGTACATGCGCTTTGTTGGGCCCAAAACCCATACACTCAGGCCAAGGAATCCGGATAGGATGTCGCCGTACGCAGCATTGTTGATAAAGGTTTGGGAGAGCGCCCCTGTATTTGCAAGGAACAACCACCCGGCAAATATGCGCCAGGCGTGAAACAAGGCAATCGATTTGAGCGGAATGGCATCTGAATAAGCGGCAAACGGGGCGTTGTACCGATAAAGTAGCACCAGGCTTGCCATGATCAAAATTACCGTGATGCCGAAAAAGGGCGCGGGAATCGATTGAAAGAACTGAAAATAACCGAGGAAAAAACTGGCAAGGCCCCAAAAAACAACTGCAGTGGCTATCCTGCGTTCCATGTTGTTTTTATGTACATTGGTGGTTTGCATAACTTTTAATTTGTTTGAAATTGATGATACAAAATTCCGAACCCAGTAAAAGAAATGCCTTGGCATTTGACAAGAAGCAACTTGCCATTTGACAAGAAAAGAAAACACCTACTTTTTTGCAAAATCCCGCCTTATTCTGCTTAAAGAGGTGTCTGTTATACCCAAAAAAGAGGCGATGTGTTTGAGCTGAGCGTATTGGAAAATTTCCCGGTTCGATTCCATGAAATCAGCATATCGGGCCTCGGCGCTTTTGTTGATCATAGCCAGGGTTTGCTCCTTGTAGCGCACAAACTCTTTAACCAACACCGCCCGCCCAAATTCCCTGAAGGCTGGAACATTGTGAAACAAGCCATTCAATTGCTCAAAATTTGTGTAAAAACCCTTGCAATCATGGATTGCCTGTATGCTTTCAGTAGAAGGACGGTGTAAAAAAAACGAAGAAGCCTCAAAAACGACGTGCCCGCTCCCATAAAATCCGGTCGTTATCTCATTGCCTTCCGAATCAAAGGTGAAAGCGCGCAGAAAACCCTCAGCGAGGTAATAATAACCGCTGATTTTACCCTCTTTCAGCAAAAATTCGTGCCGAGACAGGTTATGCACTTCAAATTTATCTGCTATCAAGCGCAAAGATTCAGACGATACCTGCATGTTGGGAATCATCTGGTGGATGAAATCTAAAAGTAATTGTTTGGCTTCTGTCTGCATTTTTGAAGACGATTTTGCTTTCAAGGTGCTTTCCAAGGCGATTACCGGTTTCCCGAAGCAAGATTCTGACCTGCCTGCCTCCTCTTTTTTTCCGAACCAATGACAAGCGCCTTATCGAAAGCGCATGGTTTGCCAGGACGAAACCGGATGCCCGTTTTTAGTTGCCGGTACCCAAAAATGCATACTTGCTGCCACATTCAACGCTTTTTTGTCTGATTCCGGATTTATACCCTGCACAATTCGAAAATCCCTGGGGGATCCATCTTTTCTGACAAGCAGTTTCACCAAAATCTGTCCGCCGGGCGGAAGATCCTGATGCCGCTCGGGCCAATGCCGGGTGAGCAAATCCTGTATGCCTTTTTCTCCTGGCGCCAAATAATATGCCGCTTGGTCTACCTCTTCAGCTTCATAAATCGTATCATCTTCCGGGGGGAACAAATCAGGGGTTTCTGCCGGGTTTTCACGGGTTAAAGCCACATACCGTTCTGCCCAATGCCGCTCCCGGGTAAGGGGGGCTGTTTTAAACGTCGCATACCGATGAAATCGCACATTGCAGGGTTTACTGCAACATTCGGGTGCGGAATACCGGCGGTTATTCATCATGATCTGACGAACCAAAGCGCTGTAAGCCGGATTTGGGCTGCTTAAAATGACAATGCTGTCGTTTTCGCCCGATTTTTTAATGGTGAATTCAAACTCAACCACCGATCCATCATAGGCCACTTCCGGTCCGTCCCTGGGAGGCGCATAAAGAAAGTGGCCGGATTTCAGGTTCGACTTGTAGTAATCATTTACCTGGGTGCTCCACAAATCATCCTCCTGAAACAGTTTATTTGAAGCCTCCAGCTGCTCGGGATTTGGGCAAAAGGCTACCAAACGACAGGCGTGTTCCTCAAAAACGGAATCAAAATGTTGCGCCGGCACCCAATACCGGAAATAGCGGGCAACGCGCAGCGCTTCTTCTCCGCAGCCATAACCAATGTCATTTTTCAAACCCACCTTGCGAACCGTTCCATCTTTTCCGATGAGAAAATCGAGTTCAACAATACCCTGAATATGCGCCAGGCGGGCTGCTTCCGGGTAACGTGGTTCAGCGACCAGGGAATCTTCAGGTGAAATTCCAAAATAAACAGGTTTGGTTTTAAATCCAAGTTTGGAAAGTTCAGACTTCGGAATTTTCATCAATTGATCGTACCCGTAAAAATCAAGCCCTGCCTCTTGCCAGGAAATACGTTTAATGTCGTGTTGAAAGAAAAAACAATACGACATTAAGTTCCGCACCGGGTGGCCGTTTGCCTCCGCCGGATTCCATTTTATGCCTTGAATGAACCGAATGCCGGCCTTTGAGAACACTTTTCCCGGCGTTTCAAAAAAGCGGAATGTCTCCTTTTTCACCGTCCCGTCCTTTTCAACAACAAAGGCGAAAACGAGGCGGTTCCCTGCGATTTTGCCCGGATTTTTCGGATATTGAAAATGATCCTTTATGTAACGAAATG
>JAGWYI010000454.1 GCA_018969455.1 Bacteroidota bacterium
GAATGCGCCGAAGCCGCTGAAAATAGGGGTGATCTATGAGGCGCAGCAAAGGCCCATAAGGCACAGAAATGAACCCGTAAACGGGGTCGTTGAAAATTTTAGTTTTATTGTGCATGCGAAAAAGCGCCGCAAAGATCGGATTTTATTGTTGCTTCAACAAAAAACCCGATGTGTATTGCGCAGAATATATACCCGAAATATGCTCTGCAGCGCCTGCAACTGTACCTGCTCGCAGCGTGGTGCACGGTGCAGATTCCCGCCCCCTGCTTTTCCTGCCTGATAATGGCATACCCTTAAAGCCATCACAAGCCCGTTTATTTACACCTTCGGGGCAACCCGAAATGGCCATTTGCACTCATTTGATCGATTTTGCACTTTTAAAAACATATTTAAAACAGGATATGCGTTGTATCCTCTGCCGTGCCTGCATTATGCGTACCTTGCAGCGGCTTCACCCAAACAGGATTCATGGATAAAATTAAAATTCTTTGGGCCGACGACGAAATCGATCTGCTCAAACCCCACCTGCTCTTCTTACAGGCCAAAGGATACGATGTGCTTACCGCCACCAACGGCCACGACGCCGTTGACCTGTACCTCGAACAAGGCTCGGATATCGATGTAATTTTTCTCGACGAAAGCATGCCCGGACTCACCGGACTTGAGGCTTTGCCGAAAATAAAAGAAATAAACCCCCTGGTGCCGGTGGTGATGATCACCAAAAACGAGGCAGAACACGTCATGGAGGAAGCCATCGGATCGCAAATTGCCGATTACCTCATCAAACCCGTGAATCCCAACCAGATCCTCCTGACGCTCAAGAAAATCATCGACAACAAACGCCTGGTGCGCGAACGAACGGCGATGGAATACCAACAGGAGTTCCGCCAGATTTTTATGCAAATCACCGGCGGCCTGAACCATACGGAATGGGTGGATGCCTACCGCAAAATTGTCAGCTGGGAACTGCGCCTCGATGCCAATCAAGCAGAAGTGGGCGATATTCTTGCCCAACAAAAGGAACAGGCCAATACAGAGTTCAGCAAATTTGTGGTGAAAAACTACTACGACTGGGTGGATAAAACCAAGGAAGTAGGCCCGATTATGTCGCACTCACTCATGCGCAAGCACATTTTCCCGCATGTGAGCAATGGCGTTCCGACGATCGTGCTGCTGCTCGACAACCTGCGCTACGACCAGTGGAAGGTGATCGAACCCTTTATCAATGAACAGTTTAAGACGGAAAACGAAAGCTATTTCTTCAGCATCCTGCCTACCGCTACCCAATACAGCCGCAATGCCATTTTTGCCGGTATGATGCCCGCCGATATTGAAACGAATTTTCCGGATAAATGGAAAAACGACGTGGATGAAGGCGGAAAGAACCTGTTTGAAGACTTTTTCCTGGGCAAACAAATCGAACGTGCATTTCGAAAGCCTGTAAAATGGGAATACATCAAGGTGACCAACGTTTCCCATGGTAAAGACCTGAACGACAATATCTTGCACTGTCTGAAAAACGACCTGACCGTGATTGTGTACAATTTCATCGACATGCTTTCGCATGCACGCACGGAAATGGAAGTACTGAAGGAACTGGCGGGCGACGAACGGGCCTACCGCTCGCTTACCCGATCCTGGTTTGTGCACAGCCCGCTGTGGTCGGCCCTGCAGCGCTTGCAAGGCAAAGACATTCAACTGTTTGTGACCACCGACCACGGCACCATTCGGGTGCAAAGCCCCTCGAAAGTGGTGGGCGACCGCGAAACCACCACCAATTTGCGCTACAAAGTGGGCCGCAACCTGCAATACGAGAAAAAAGACGTGCTGGAAATACGAGATCCCAAACAAGCCGGTTTGCCCCGCCCCAACCTCAGCTCGACCTTTATTTTTGCCAAGGAGGACTATTTTTTCCTGTACCCGAACAACTACAACCACTTTTACAATTATTACAAAAATACATTCCAGCACGGGGGTATTTCGCTGGAGGAAATGATTTGCCCGATTATTCGCCTGCGGAGCAAATTGTAAACCCGTTTCGGGGATGTTTTGCCCTAAACCCATACTTTTGTCCTTCGAATTCACCAATTTTGATGCCTTATGCCAATTGCCAAACCATTTAACCTCCAGGCCTGGATCGACGAAAACCGTCATTTGTTGAAGCCCCCGGTGGGCAACAAACAGATCTACCTCGACAACGCCGACTTTATCGTCATGATTGTAGGCGGCCCCAATGGCCGCAAAGACTACCACTGGGAAGACGGCGAGGAACTGTTTTACCAGCTGGAAGGCGATATTCAGGTGAAAATCATCAATGAAGACGGCCAGCCGGAAACGATTGATATTCGCGAAGGCGAAATGTTTTTGTTGCCAGCACGGGTACCGCATTCGCCACAACGTCCGGCCGGTACAGTAGGCCTCGTGCTCGAGCGCCCGCGCAACCCGGGAGAAATAGACAAATTGATGTGGTTTTGCGAAAATTGCGGCAATAAATTGCACGAAGCCGGATTCCCGCTGAAAGACATCGGCACCCAGATTAAAGAGGCGATCGGCAATTTTATGGCAGATGCGTCGCTGCGGACGTGTGGGAAGTGCGGGACGGTGATGGAGGCGGTGTAGAATTTCGAATTTCGAATGTCGAATGTCGAAATTTGAGGGGATGGAGGTTGCCGTGTTTTAACAAATAGAAAAGCGGCAGAGCATTCGGTTATACCTACCAACACTGCCGCTTAAGGCCCCGATTTAAACGGGTTTTTTGTCCCGACTGTTGTCGGGATCAGGACAATCGCCTGTTCAGTGAATGCCATCCGGCTATTGATTGAGCTGGGGGGACGAACAGAGGCGGAAGCCATTATTGTTGTTCCGATTCTCGGGCGTGTTGTTGTTGCGATTCGAAACACGGCAATTCTCAGCGTTGTTGTTCCAGCTGCCGCCGCGCAACACACGGTTCGAGCCTTATGGCGATTGACCTTCCAGGCGTAAAAGTATGGATTCCCGGAGACCTTTCGCATGCGCATGTCGCGTAAAAGCAATTAAAGGGACGGATCGACGCTGACACTTTTCTTCCGACCAAATTCCTGACTGGAAATGGCCTTCTATTTTACCCAATTTTTGGGCAAAACGCACTTTGCTCTTTTGCAACAATCGAACATGCTGTGGAAACAAATGATATCCTAAAAATGGCAACCCGGTATCACAGCGGTTTAAAATTGGCGGCTTGAGGGAACATCGAAGATCGACATTCATATAATGATTAATCTCCGCTAATTGGTTGATTAAAACGGATTTATCCTGGTGCCAAAGTACAAAATCATCCATGTATCGTACATAAGCCGATACAGCCATTTTTTCCTTTATAAAATGATCAAGGCCGCACAAATAATGATTGGCAAAATACTGACTCGTCAGATTGCCAATGGGTAGTCCACGCCCTGGAGCGGCCTCATAACTCCGAATAATTTGTTCAAAAATGCCAATAACCTCTACATCTTTAAACATTTTACACAATTGCATCACCAGTACTTCATGCGAAATGCTTTCAAAAAACTTTTTAACGTCCAGTTTTAAAAACCAGGTGTGATGCCGATTGTACCATTTCGCCCGCTTTAAGGCCGCGTAAGTACCTTTTCCCTTTCGGCTGGCATAACTATCGAAAATTTGCTTTTGCTCAAAAAATGGATGGCAAACGTTCATTAAAGCGTGGTGCAACACTTGCTGATCGAAGCTTGCCGCACAAATTAGACGTTCCTTCGGCTCAAATACTTTAAAAAAACGATATTTTCCTACCCGAACCTGCCCTTTCAGTATATCCTCCCGAAGCACTTCTACCT
>JAGWYI010000455.1 GCA_018969455.1 Bacteroidota bacterium
GAAACAAGGCAGTGTAAATATTGATTTGCGCAACAAACAAATCCAGCATGTGTATGATTTGCGCGACGCCCGGAAAATTGACAGTTTGATGCGGTATCTGGAACATCCCAACAATACGCTGCGCTACCTTGCTACCCTTTCTTTTGCATCCATAAAGGACACCAATGCACTGCCAGCACTGATTGGTCGATTACAGGATCCCGTTGAGGAAGTGCGTATCGCAGCGGCTTTTTCTTTGGGTGAAATTGGCTCTGCAAAAGCAGAAAAAGCCTTGATTGAGGCCTTCGCTTCAGATGACTCCCTTTCGCGGCGTCAACGGTTTAATGCTACGGTACTGGAGGCGATTGGTCGTTGTGGAGGCGTGGCAAGTTTGAAGCAGATTGCTGCTGTGAGTACTTATTTGCCTACCGATACCCTGCTTTTGCTAGGTCAGTGCCGTGCGATATATCGTTTTGGCGCTCGAAACATAAGTGATCCACTGGCTACTGCCAAAATGGTTACCTATGTAGCCAACGAGCGTATTCCGGCTTCGGCGCGTTTGATGGCTGCCAATTATTTGAGCCGCACCAAGGATTTGGCGCCTGATTCATTGCAGGCTGTGCTGATGGCGGCTGCATTTGTCCGTTCTGGCAATCTGCCCGATGTTCGAATGGCCCTGGCCAAGGGCATTGGCAAATCCAAAACGGCCCCGGCATTTGGTATTTTATCGAAAGTTATTAAAAGTGAATCAGATTGGCGGGTAAAATGCAGCATCATCCAGGCATTGGCCGGGTTTGAGTTCGATACAGTGCGCAATTTGGTGCTCCCGTGTACCCTCGATACCAATGAGCATGTCAGTCGAACAGCAGCATCGTTTTTTGTCAATCATGGCCATCTGGAAGACAGCGATTATTATTGGCGATACGCCCGCGATCATGCCAATGAACTGTCATTATCGGCTCAAATTGCCTTGTTTTGGGCATCCAACAAGTGGTTGGGCCGCTCAGCACCCGAATCTAAAGATTACGTCAATTATCGCCTGCGCGAGCTGTTTTTGCAAGCCCGCAGCCCGTACGACCGTGCCGATTGCCTGCGGGCTTTATCTGAATTTGGATGGCAATACCGCTGGATTCATGAAAAAGGATTTACAGACGCGCACCCTGCCGTGAAATCGGCAGCGGCAGAGGCACTGCTAAACATCACGCAAAGACCCGATTTTTTTGCATTTTTTGGAGAATCGGCCCGAGTAGCGCGCCGAGAGTTGTACAATTTCTTGCGCGAACTGGTCGCATCTGGTGATCCGGGCATGATCGCCTCCGCAGCAGAAGGATTTAAAGCTCCGGCACTCAACTACCGAACGCTACGCGACTCGACCCGCCTGAATGATTTTCAAATCGCCTTGTCCAAGCTCAAAATGCCGCGCGATGTGGAAGCATTTATGGCCTTGAGCAATGCCATCGCCTATTTTAAGGAAGAAGGGACACCTCCCAAGCCCTTAATACCGTATAATCATCCCATTGATTGGGAGCGACTGGTACTGGTAAGCAAAAAAACCGAGGCCACACTGGAAACATCCAAAGGAAAGGTCGTTTTGGAATTTTTCCCTGAATGGGCGCCCGGATCGGTTGCCAATTTTCTCGAATTGGCTGGTACGGGGTTTTACAATGGCAAAAATTTTCATCGGATAGTGCCCAATTTTGTGATTCAGGGCGGTTGCCCGCGGGGCGACGGCTTTGGATCGCCCGATTATACCATTCGAACCGAAATTGGGATGGCATGGTATGATGAACCCGGATATGTAGGTATGGCATCGGCTGGAGCCGATACCGAAGGATCCCAGTTTTTTATTACCCACTGCCCCACGCCGCATCTAGACGGGAATTACACCATTTTTGCTCGTGTAAAACAGGGAATGGATGTGGTAAATCGGATCCAGGCAGGAGATCTGATCAATCGGATTGAGATAAAATATCAATAAATAGGTAATTATCGTTTTGGATATACGTATAGTTGAACATCCTCAGGGGTTACTACATGGTCGCACAGGATGAACAGGCGTTCCACCACGTTGGCCAGTTCGCGGATGTTTCCTGTCCAATTATAATCCTGCATAGCCCGAATCGCATCCTGCGTAAATTGTTTGGGTGGATGCCCATAATCATCGGCAATGCGGCGGTTAAAGTGTTCAATCAGGAGCGGGATATCTTCTTTTCGTTCATTAAGGGATGGCACCTGAACTACAATTACGGCCAATCGGTGGTATAAATCTTCCCGAAAACGCCCGGCGTCAATTTCTGCACGCAGGTCTTTGTTGGTGGCAGCCAAAACCCGTACATCTACTTTAATTTCCTTGCTATCGCCCACCCTGGTGACTTTGCTTTCTTGCAAGGCACGCAAAACCTTAGCCTGGGCATCGAGGCTCATGTCGCCAATTTCATCGAGGAACAGGGTTCCGCCATTGGCCTGCTCAAATTTGCCGGGCTTATCGGCAATGGCGCCGGTGAAAGAGCCCTTTTTATGTCCAAACAACTCGCTTTCAATCAGTTCTGATGGTATTGCCGCGCAGTTTACTTCTACAATTGGGCCTTCAGAGCGGTTGCTTTTTTCGTGAATCCAGCGTGCAACCAGTTCTTTGCCTGTTCCGTTCGGCCCCGTAATAAGTACCCGGCTTTCAGTAGGGGCCACCCGTTCGAGCATGCGTTTGATTTCAATAATTGGCGCACTTTCACCAATCATGTTCACGCCCTTGCTGCTTTTAACCTGTTTGCGTAAGACCTGTGTGGTGTTAACGAGTTCAGCGCGCTCGAGGGCATTGCGAACGGTGATCAGCATCCGGTTGAGATCGGGCGGCTTGGAAATAAAATCAAAAGCACCCTTTTTAACTGCTTCAACAGCGGTATCAATGGTTCCATGGCCGCTCACCATAATTACCGGTGTTTCAGGCGACAGGATTTGAAGGCGTTCGAGGGCCTCAATGCCGTCCATTTTGGGCATTTTGATGTCCATGATGATAACGTCATACTTGTCCTTTTGAACTTTGGCCACACACTCCAATCCGTCGCTTGCCTCTTCCACTTCATATTGTTCGAATTCGAGGATGTCGCGAAGGGTTCGCCGGATGGGCGTTTCATCGTCTACGATAAGAATTTTGGCCATGGTTGAACAGTTCAGAACGAATAAATAGACCCAATTGGGTGGTGTATTGCAGATGAACGCAAAGAAAAACGCTTATGGTGATATTTCAAGATTAATTACATATGATTTTCAGCAGATGTGTGACGAATTTGGAATTTCTGCGTTTTACCTTTGTTTTGAACCGCCCTTTCAAAGGGCAATTTTACTTATTCCTGATAATTGAAAACTATTTTCTTATGAAAATCAAAAACTTTTTGCTCATCTGCCTGGCCATCAGCGCCTTTTTACCCTTGCATGCTCAATGGAGTGTGGTGAAAGAAACCAATCGCACCATGTCATTTGGTAGTCGTCCTTGTTTCCGGATGGAATTTGCGACCGCCTCACCGGCTCTTTTGGAAGACAATTGGAAAGGGTATGTGAAAAGCAACTTTAACGGAAAACTGAAAACAGACCGTAAAACCGGAGAATTGTTCGCAACCGACCTGAAATCAAACCTGGTTGGCGACGATCCTTTCGGTATTTATTCCACCATCGAAAGAACAGCAACGGGCTCTATCCTGACTGTTTGGATCGACATGGGTTCCTATTTTCTCAATCGGGGCGACAACCGCAGCAGCACCGAAGCGGTTGGCCGGTCTTTAAGTACATTTTATTATGATACGCGTCGTGCTGAAATAAACAAACAGATTAAAGACCAGGA
>JAGWYI010000456.1 GCA_018969455.1 Bacteroidota bacterium
ATGATATCCTTATCATGTTCCACAACAAGCACCGAATTGCCTATATCGCGCAGGGATTTCAGGGCCTCAATGAGTTTAACATTGTCGCGTTGGTGCAATCCTATGCTTGGCTCATCCAGAATATAAGTAATCCCGGTGAGTTGGGCGCCAATTTGAGTGGCCAGGCGTATACGCTGACTTTCGCCACCCGATAAGGTGCGGGAGGGCCGATTAAGAGAGAGATAATCCAAACCAACCTGCAGGAGAAATTTCAAGCGGAACCGGATTTCTTTCAATACATCTTTGGCTATCAGCTGCTGGCGCGGGCTCATGTTGGGCTCCAGCGATTCAATTTGGGCTTCCAGCTCAGCCAAGTCGAGCTCGGCGAGTTCGGCAATGTTTTTATCCGCGATTTTAAACCACAGGCTTTCTTTTTTCAACCGTGTCCCTTTGCACTCGGGGCAAGTAGCGACCACCATAAAATCTTCTGCCCATTGCCTTATTTTTTCAGATCCCGTTTCTATATACCAGCGCTTGAGCATATTACAAATGCCCTCGGAGGTAATGTTATACGTCCATTCTTCATCGCCCCAGGTTGTAGTCACCTCCACAGGCTCCCCTCCGCCATAAAGAATAATATTCAGTGCTTTTTCCGGGAGGTCTTTTACAGGAGTATCAAAGTTAAACTTTTCCTTTTTGGCAAGTGCCCGCAACTGTTTGAATACGTTGTTGTCACGTACCTCTCCCAATGGAACAATGGCGATTTGATTGATACTCTTGGTGTTATCGGGGATAACCCGTTTCAAATCAACCTCTTGAATTTCGCCCAGCCCCTTGCAATGCGGACACATACCATAAGGACTGTTGAAGGAAAAAGTGTTTGGAGAGGGCTCTTCGTAAGAAAGGCCCGATTCAGGGCACATCAGGCGTTTGGAATAGGTCGCAACAGAGTCGGTTTCATCCGAATTCAGGTCAAGCACTTGAATCATGCCATCACCCATGCGCAAGGCCGTTTTTACACTATCTGAAATGCGTTCTATGCGATCATCACCCACAATTAACCGGTCGACCACCACCTCGATGTCGTGTATTTTATACCGGTCAATTTGCATGCCGGGGGTAAGGTCCACAATGACGCCATCTACCCGAACCTTGGTATAGCCTTGTTTCAGAACCTGTTCAAACAGCTCCCGGTAATGGCCTTTGCGCGCGCGTACGACTGGTGCAAGCAAGGCAATTTTTCGGCCTGAAAAACGCGCTTGTATGCTTTCAAGAAT
This sequence comes from Bacteroidota bacterium, assembly GCA_018969455.1. GTDB lineage: Bacteria > Bacteroidota > Bacteroidia > Chitinophagales > Saprospiraceae > M3007. Next base: position 1,257 of record JAGWYI010000456.1, read on the forward strand.
TTGGTCTTCAGTGAATTTTACCATTTTTTTGCCCGTTGCATACGAGTAAGCCTCTCCTGCGCGCGCAAAAAGCAAACGTAAAAAATCATATACCTCTGTTACCGTTCCAACGGTAGAACGCGGGTTTCGGCCGGTGGTTTTTTGCTCAATGCTAATTACCGGACTCAATCCGGTGATCTGCTCTACATCCGGGCGTTCCATTTCACCGATAAATTGCCGTGCATAGCTTGAAAGCGTTTCCATGAAGCGCCTTTGTCCCTCAGCATAAATGGTATCAAATGCCAAAGAACTCTTTCCCGACCCGCTAATGCCTGTAATAACAACCAATTGATTGCGGGGAATGCGCACACTTACGTTTTTCAGGTTATGTACTCGTGCGTCAATAACCTCAATATAATCCTGACTGGGAAGTTCAAATGCCGGAGTGGTGATATTTTCTGCCATGCGAATACAACAAGCAATCCTGAAGATGGTTGGTTTGGCCTCAAAGATAAGGGAAATTGTTTTTTATTTCTTTAATTTAAAATAAATTGTTTTTTAAATGGGGTTTTGCGCAGCTGCTCAATTTCCGTACTTTGTCGGCCAAAAAAACACCATGCGTCTTTTTATTCTGTTTCTGTTCGTTTGTCTTTATTTAAACGCCCAGGTACTTCCTGCGCAAAATACGGTAGACCTTTACCGCCCGCGCAACATTCAGCGCGCTTATAAAAATGAAACCCGATCTGAAAATGGTGCGCCTGGTTTGCATTACTGGCAAAATAAAGCCGAGTATTTGATCAAGGTACAATTGGATTTGAAGAAACGCCTTGTGCATGGCGATGCACAGATAAAATACCTGAACAACAGCCCCGATTCGCTCAAAATTATCCGGCTGAAACTTGCACATGATTTGTGGCGTAAAAATGGTCAGCGTGCATACGATTTGTCCGAAGAGGATATGGGCGAAGGCGTGCGCATCAATGGCGTTCTGGTCGATGGTGTACGGCAGGCGCCAGGCCAACTCAATCGGGCCAACTCCTTTCTCACCATTCCGCTTGACAAGGCGCTTCCCGCCGGCAAAAGCATCCAATTGAACGTAAATTGGTCGTACACCGCCCCATCCGGAAAAGATGTTCCGCGCGAATGTGTGTGCGATTCAAGCAGCTGGTTTGTGGCATATTGGTACCCCCAAATTGCCGTATATGACGATCTGCACGGTTGGGCTGATGCGCCTTACACTGGTTTGCAGGAAATGTACAACGATTTTTCCGACTACGAAGTACACATTCAAACTCCGGGAAATGTAATGGTTTGGGCTACCGGAACCCTTGAAAATGCCGAAGACCTGTTTATGCCCGAATACCTCAAACGCTACCAAAAGGCTTTGAACAGCAAAGAGGTGGTGCACATTTTTAGCCCCGATGATTATCAGGAAAATCGGGAATTTTTCCGGCCCAACGCCATCCATACGTTTATTTACAAAGCCCAAAATGTACCCGATTTTGCCTTCGGATTGAGCGACCATTACTTGTGGGATGCAACATCTGCCCTGGTTGACTCCACAACCGGTAGGCAGGCGCTTGTCGGGGCAGCTTATAATCCCCAATCCAAAGATTATTATGAAGTGTGCAGCATCGCAGCCAAAGGCCTTTCCCTGATGTCGACCTACCTGCCGGGCTATCCCTATCCTTACCCGCGCATGACCATTTTTAATGGCGACGATGGCATGGAATTTCCAATGATGTGCAACGATGGGAGTACTTTCCCCAACAGCCCCCTTACCCTTACCGTGCACGAATCGTCGCATACCTATTTCCCATTTATGATGGGCATCAACGAGCAATATTACGCCTGGATGGATGAAGGCTGGGCCGCATTTTTTGATGTGATGGTGTCCGACTCTTTGGCAGGAAAGGAAGTGGGCCGCCAGCGAAACTATTGGGATTTTGCGGGCACCGAAAACGACATGCCCCCTATGGTGCCTTCCCGCCATTTGAGCAACCCTGCCTATCGGGTGGCTTCATACAACCGCCCACAGGCCGCCTATTTTAACCTGTACCAAATGTTGGGATATAAGCGCTTTCACCACTGCATGCGCACCTACATGGATCGGTGGAAAGGAAAGCACCCGCAACCCTTTGATTTTTTTAATACCTGGAACGATGCAGCTGGAGAAAACCTCAATTGGTTTTGGAAACCCTGGTTTTTTGATTGGGGGTTCCCCGACCTTGCCGTTCTTGGCATGCAAAACAATGGCGGTCGAAAACCGCAACTCCTCATCGAAAACACCGGTACCATGCCCATGACGGTACACGTAGAGGTCACTTATGCCGATGGATCAACTGAAATCATTCGAAAGTCGGCCGACGTGTGGAAAAATGGCGCGAAAAAAATTATGCTGCCAACCGCAGGAGGTAAAATCGTGCAAAAAGCAAGCCTTGGCGCCCGCCTGATCGCAGATACCGATCCGGAGAATAATGTTTGGAAATTCGCCGCGCCAGCCAAAGGAGAAAAAAAATGAGGCAGTGCCACCACAGCACTACCTCAGCCCTAACCAAATAAAACCAAATTATCTTT
>JAGWYI010000009.1 GCA_018969455.1 Bacteroidota bacterium
TACAAAGACAAATTGAAGAATTAAAAACATATTAAGCCTTGATGAACCGTAAATTTAAATAAAACCCGCCCTACCCGAATTTTAAAAAATAATCAAAAACACGAAGGGGCTGACCCGCTTTCAGTCAACCCCTTCTTGCTTTTTAGCCGATATCGCCCACCATATCTTCCGGCCGCACCCACTCGTCGAATTGTTCGGCCGTGATGTGTTTGAAATCTAAGCCTTTCAGTTCGTATTCCAGGGCCGATTCTTTCAGGGTAATGCCTTTTTTGTGGGCATTTTGTGCAATGGCGGCCGCGTTGTAATAACCAATTTTGGTGTTGAGGGCGGTGACCAACATCAAGGAGTTGTTCACGTGCTTGCTGATGTTGTCGTACAAAGGTTCGATGCCCACCGCGCATTTGTCGTTGAAGGAAACGCATGCTTCCCCGATAAGGCGCGCAGAGTGCAGGAAGTTGTAAATCATCATGGGTTTGAACACATTTAGTTCAAAATGGCCGTTTGCGCCGCCTATATTAATAGCGACATCATTGCCCAACACCTGCGCAGCCACCATGGTAAGGGCTTCGCACTGGGTGGGGTTCACCTTGCCTGGCATGATGGAAGAGCCTGGCTCATTGTCGGGAATAAACAACTCGCCGATGCCTGCGCGCGGACCGGAAGACAGCATGCGCACGTCGTTGGCGATTTTCATCAGGCTTACCGCTACGGTTTTCAGGGCGCCGTGGGCTTCCACAACGGCGTCGTGGGCAGCCAGAGACTCGAATTTATTAGGGGCCGTAATGAAAGGCAATCCGGTGAGTTGCGCGATGTGTTTGGCTACGTTTTCGGAATAATTGGGCGGGGTGTTGATGCCTGTGCCAACGGCGGTACCGCCCAGGGCCAGCTCCGAAAGGTGCGCCAGGGTGTTGCGGATGGCACGCAGGCCGTGGTTCAGTTGCGCCACATAACCCGAAAACTCCTGCCCGACCGTAAGCGGGGTTGCATCCATGAAGTGGGTGCGGCCAATTTTAACCACCTTCATAAAGGCTTCAGATTTTGCCTGCAGCGTGTCGCGCAATTTTTCGATACCCGGAATGGTCACTTCCATCAGCATCTGGTATGCAGCGATGTGCATGGCAGTTGGGAAAGTGTCATTGGAAGACTGTGATTTATTCACATCGTCGTTGGGGTTCAGAAACTTGGTTTCGTCGCTTAACTGCCCGCCGTTGAGGACGTGTGCGCGGTAAGCGATTACCTCATTCATGTTCATGTTGCTTTGGGTGCCCGAGCCGGTTTGCCACACCACCAGAGGAAACTGGTCGTCGAGTTGGCCCGCGAGAATTTCGTCGCAAACCCGGGCAATCAGGTCGCATTTTTCCTTGGGCAACACGCCTGCATCGAAATTGGTGAGGGCTGCTGCTTTTTTCAGTTGGGCAAAAGCGTAAATAATTTCAATCGGCATGCGGTTGGTGCTGCGCGCGATTTTGAAATTTTCAACGGAGCGCTGCGTTTGCGCGCCCCAGTACACATGCGCAGGAACCTGTACCTGGCCCATGGTGTCTTTTTCGATGCGGAATTCCATATAGATGGTGTTTAGATATTTGGTTGTGAAAACGGGCATCAAAGCCCGTGCAAAAGTAAACAGCAGGCCACACAGATTCCCGATTAATCACAATATTCCAGCATAAAACACAGTTATCTGTTTTTGATTTCATCCCTGATTTATATTCGCATGCTTGCATCCAACATTGCTTCCAAAGGTCAAATGGTAAAAATTCTGATAGCCGACGATCATTCCATGTTTGCCGAAGGCGTGGAAAGCCTGCTGAGCAGCGAGGCCGATTTTGAATTGTGCGGAAAGGCCAACTCTGCCGCCGAAGCTTTGCGGCTGGTAGACATGCAAAAGCCCGATGTGTTGTTGCTCGACATCAATTTGCCCGATCAATCGGGCCTGGAAGTATGCAAACAGGTGCGCCAGTTGTGGCCGGATGTAAAAATCATGGCGCTAACCATGTTCAACGACGAAAGTTACATCAGCGCCATGCTGAACATGGGCGCGCAGGGGTATTTGCTGAAAAACACCGGAAAAGCCGAACTTTCCAGCGCCATTCGGACACTTGCGGCGGGGAAAACCTATTTTTGTCAGGAAGCAACCGATACGGTGATGCGCAGCCTCATGCGCGAGCGCACCGCGGGTGCGCCCAAGGAAGCGCCCAAAATCAGCCGCCGGGAAAAAGAAGTGTTGAAACTGATTGTAAATGAACGCACTACCCAGGAAATCGCAGCCGAATTGTTTATTTCTGAAAAAACGGTAGAGAGCCACCGCGCTGCTTTACTGGCCAAGTTGGGCGCCCGCAATACGGCCGGGCTGGTAAAAGCGGCCATCCAGTGGAAATTGATGGACGCCTGAGCAGCCATATTATCCGTATAATTCAAAACGCACCTGGGAGCGCTCGTATCGGAGCTCGCCAATCAGATTTTGCAGGGCTTCATCGATCATGTTGGCCCAGCCACAGAGGTAAAATTCCACATCAGGGCGGGTTTCTTTGTATTTTTCTAAGTAAATTTGATGCACGTAGCCCTTGTAGCTGGTCCAGTCTGCCTGGCGGGATAATGCCACGTCGTATGAAAAACCGGGCAGTCGCTCCTGCAGTTCCTCCAATTCCCGGCGATACAAGATACCCGATTCGTGGCGGGTACCAAAAATAAGGTGCAAATTCCGGTGTGGGATGTTGTTTTGTTCGATGTATTGCAGCATGCTGCGAAAAGGCGCAATACCGGTGCCGGTACAGATAAAAACAAGGTCTTTTTCGATTACCCTGGGCAGCACAAAAGCCCCGTCGGGGCCTTTAAAGCGCAAAATCGAACCGGGTGTTACCGATTCAAACAGGTATTTTGTGGCAGGCCCGTTGGGGTTGCGTACGATGCAAAATTCGAGCATTTTCGAATTGGAAGGCGCGTTGGCGATGGAATAGCTGCGCCAGCGCTGCAGGCGTTTGTCGCCCAGAGGCAGGTCCATGGTCACAAATTGGCCGGCTTCAAATGCCAGGGTTTCGGGCAATTCTAGCCAAAAACGGCGCACATCGGGCGCTTCTTCCCGAATTTCCCGCACAACACCCTCGTACCAGTTTACAGGCATAAATATTTGTTTTAACTGGAATCAAAACAGCCACCCTGCCTTAATGTTTGAAATTAACGGGAAAATGGCGTTTAAAGCCTATTCCCGCTTGTCCGGAATCCCGCAAACAACCGGCGTCAGTTGGGTGATTTCACCGGTAGTAAAACATCGGGATTTGATCACAAAACGCAATCCCAGCGGAATTTCGAGGGAAAAACTGGCGCCGCGGCCCGGCGTAATGTCGAGCAACAGGTGGGTGTGTTTCCACACTTCAAATTGATCGGCCGCCATATAAAAGGGGCAATCGTGCACGTAACCCAGCAAAACGTCCTGATCGCCAATAATCAGTTCGTCCCGGGTGAAGCACATGGGCGCCGAGCCATCGCAACAGCCGCCGCTTTGGTGAAAAAGCAGGGGGCCGTAATGGGCCCGCAGGCGTTCGACCACCTGGATGGCATCGGGAGTAATAGATACGCGTTCTATCATGGCAAAACAGAGGGAAAGGGGCAGAATGTCCGAAAAAACGGCTCAATCTGCCCCTGATACACACGAGCGAAAGAAGAAAAAGGGATCTGTTAGAAGAAGCCCAGCGGATTTTTGCTGTAAGAAATCAGCATGTTTTTGGTCTGACGGTAGTGGTTCAGCATCATTTTGTGTGTTTCACGGCCGATACCCGATTTTTTGTATCCGCCAAAGGGTGCGTGGGCGGGGTAGTTGTGGTAGCAATTGACCCAAACGCGACCTGCCTGTACTTTGCGGAAAATTTGGTATGCCTGGTGCATGTCGCGCGTCCACACGCCTGCGCCCAGTCCGTACATGGTGTCGTTTGCGATTTCCAGGGCTTCGGCTTCGTCTTTGAAGGTCGTAACGCACACCACGGGTCCGAAAATTTCTTCCTGGAACACGCGCATTTTGTTGTTTCCTTTCAGAATGGTTGGTTCGATGTAGTATCCGCCCTGCAGGCCTTCGTTGTAGGCAGCTTTACCGCCGCAGAGCACTTCGGCGCCTTCTTCTTTACCGATCTGGATGTAATTGAGGATTTTTTCGTATTGGTCGTTGGATGCCTGTGCACCCATCATGGTATCGGGATCGAGGGGATGGCCGAGTTTTACTTTTTTGGTGCGTTCGATCACGCGGGCGATAAAGGCGTCGAAAATGCTTTCTTCCACGAGCAAGCGGGAGGGGCAGGTACAAACTTCGCCCTGGTTGAGCGCAAACATCACAGCGCCTTCGAGGCATTTGTCGAAGAAGTCGTCATCGGCATCCATGACGCTTTTAAAGAAGATGTTGGGCGATTTACCGCCGAGTTCAAGGGTAACGGGGATCAAATTTTGGGATGCATATTGCATGATGAGGCGGCCTGTGGTGGTTTCGCCGGTAAATGCCACTTTTGCGATGCGCGGGCTGGAGGCGAGCGGTTTTCCGGCCTCGATGCCGAAACCGTTCACCACGTTCAGCACACCTGGGGGCAGGATGTGGCCGATTAACTCCATCAAAACCAGGATACCCACTGGCGTTTGTTCGGCTGGTTTCAGAATAACGCAGTTGCCGGCAGCGAGCGCGGGCGCTACTTTCCAGGCAGCCATCAGCAGCGGGAAGTTCCAGGGAATGATTTGCCCAACCACGCCCAGGGGTTCGGGGATGTTGACCGACACGGTATTGGCATCGAGTTCGGCCACCGAGCCTTCTTCGGCGCGAATGACGCCGGCAAAATACCGGAAGTGATCGATGGCGAGGGGCAAATCGGCGGCGCGGGTTTCGCGCAGGGGTTTGCCATTGTCCCAGGTTTCCACACGGGCGAGGAGTTCCAGGTTTTGCTCCATCACATCGGCAATTTTCAGCAGCATGTTGCTGCGTTCGGTGGCGGAGGAGTGATTCCATGTAGCAGCAGCGGCATGGGCGGCGTCGAGTGCCAGTTCGATGTCTTCAGCATACGAACGGGCAACTTTGGTAAACACCTGTCCATCAACCGGAGAGATGTTTTCAAAATATTCGCCACGTGTGGGCGCGACCCATTTGCCTCCGATGAAATTGTCGTATTGCTCCTTGAAGGAGGGGGCCTGTAAAGCGGTATTTACCGCATGTAGCACATCAGCCATGGTTTGAATTTTAAAAAATGAAATAATTGTTTTTCATTCCGTCTCATTGTACAATAAAAAGGTACGCTGAAAGGATGATGCAAAATTATTTCTTGTAGTACGGACTGATTTGTTCTATTCTTCCAATCAATAACACGATCCTGTCAAAATGCAGTTTTTTGTATTTTACAACCAATGTAAATTGGTATCTTTGTCTTAAATCGAAGGGATGATTGCTTCGATGTATTACTTTCAAAATTTTATTTTGAATTCTTTTTATGCTTACGCAAAGTCATTATGAACGCCGCCGCCTGGAGACCCTGGTAGAGAACCGCACGGTATACACCTTGCAGCACGCCGAATTGAACATATACGAAACCCACTTGTATGCCACGCAGGTAGAACTGGCATTTACAGAACCTGTGCTTGCCAGCATGCTGCGGGGAAAAAAAGTGATGCATTTGCGTGCGCAACAGTTTGATTTTTTCCCGGGCGAATCGGTGGTATTACCTGCTTCGGAGCTGATGCGCATCGATTTTCCTGAAGCCAGCATTGAAAATCCGACCCAATGTCTGGCGCTGACGCTGGATACCGAGAAAATAGATCATGTAGTGCATTACCTCAACGACAAACATCCGCGTTTGGAAGAGCATCCCCAATGGAATTTTACCGATTATAATTTTCATTTTACCAATGATACCGCGGTCAATCAGATCATTGCGCGCATGATTTTTTTATTTACCGAAAACCATCCTTCGAAAGATCTTTTTGCCGATTTCATGCTAAAAGAGCTGATAATACGCCTGATGCAAACCGAAGCGCGGCATTTGTTGATGACCCAGGCAGGAAAGCAACCAGACTCCCGGCTGGCCTTCATCCTCCATTTTATTCGGGAAAATCTGCATGATGCGTTGAGCATAGACCAGCTCAGCAGAAAGGCCTGCATGAGTCAAACCCATTTCTTCCGGTGTTTTAAAAACGAGCTGGGAATTTCGCCGGTAGATTTTATCAATGAAGAGCGGATTAAAAAGGCCAAGCAAATGCTTCAAGATCCGGGCAATTCGATTCATCAGGCGTGTTACGGAAGCGGTTTTAACAACATCTCGTATTTTAATAAAGTTTTCAAGCGCGCCACCCGGCTGACCCCTTCCGAGTATCGCCTTCAGCAAGCCATAGATCCTGTGTAAAATTCTAAAACATACAATATTTAATTTATACTTAAGTGCTTTTTTTTATAAATTATACTAAAACGTCTTAAAAAATTAGAATTTTTATTGGCGGGTTGTATTTTCGCAACTGTTGAACGAAAAATACGACCGCATATGGCATCTTTAAGTCCGTTGCAAGGCCCGCTTGGGCAGCGCAAAGCAGCACACTTGTTGCGCCGCACCAGTTACCGGTACACCAAATCAAAGGTAGATCAGCTCGCAAGCATGACGGCAAGCGATGCGGTTTCCAGCCTGCTGGTTTTTGGTGCTCCGGCACTTTCCCAACCCATTTACGACAATCCTTCCACGCCAACAGTTGAAAGCAGCACCTGGATTAATCCACCCGGACAGTCATTGCCCGACAATGAAACCAACCTTCAATTTCGGGTAACAGCCTGGTGGCTCAATGAGGCTTTGCACGAGCAAGGGATCGGTTATAAAATGATTTTTTTTTACCATCAATTCCTGGCGGTAAGCAATATTACGATAGACAACATTCGTTTTTTTGATTATTTAAGTCTGCTCAAATGGGGCGCGCTGGGCAATTTCAAGAAATTGGCCACGAAAATGATCATCGACAATACCATGTTGCGTTATTTGAGCAACAACCTGAACTCCAAAACCAATCCGAACGAAAACTTTGCCCGCGAATTTCTGGAACTTTTTACCATTGGGAAAGGCCCTCAGGCAGGCCCTGGCGATTATACCAATTATACGGAAGACGATGTAATTCAGGCGGCTCGTGTGCTGACCGGGTTCCAAACCCGCACTCAACGCGATCAGGTAGATCCTGAAACCAGCATTCCGCGCGGCACCGTAACTTTTTCCCGTCATGATACCGGCAATAAAACCTTCAGCGCGCGTTTTCAGAATAAAACCATCACAGGCGCAACTACCTCGGGTGCATTTTGGACCGAAATCAATGCTTTTGTAGACATGGTGTTCAATCAGGATGAAACCGCCCGGAATTGGGTACGCAGGGCCTATCGGTATTTTGTGCACCCCAATATTACGCCTGAAATAGAAAATGACATTATAAAACCCCTTGGAACAAAATTGAAAAACGATGGGTACGAGATCCTGCCTACCCTACAAGTTCTGCTATCGAGCGCTCATTTTTATGATGCAGACGACTCCGACAACAGCGATGAAATCATTGGGGGCATGATCAAATCACCCCTCGAACTGGCGCTCCAGGCCTTATCTTTTTTCAAAATTACCATTCCCGACCCTGTTACCCAAAATTATACCCATTATATTACTTTCTGGACCAGCGGCGTAAGTGAACGGATGTTGGGTTACGCCAACCTAAGTCTGTTTTTACCTCCCGATGTGGCCGGTTATGCAGCCTATCATCAAGAACCCGATTACAACCGTCAATGGTTTAATTCCAGCACCGTAATAGCCCGGTATAAATTGCCTCAGATGCTGCTGACCGGGAAGCGGGTATTGGGTTCTTCACCCAATTCCTCCATCGGAATCAAGCTCGATGTTGCGCCGTGGGTAAAAAACAGCGGCACCTTCAGCGACCCTTCCGACCCCTTTGTGCTTACGACAGAGCTTTTGTCGTATATGCTTCCTGAAGTTATTGACAATGAACGATTTGACTATTTTTACACCACGATATTCCTCAACGATCTGCCACCCGACGACTGGACCTACGAATGGCAGAATTACTTAAATACGGGCAACGACACCGAAGTGAAAATTGCCCTGGAACGACTGATTTATCACATCATGTACGCTCCGGAATATCAAACTTTTTAAGGTCCAAAACGCAAATTCTTTGTCATTTTCTGGGTAAAAAACCAGCTTACAACATGAAACGTCGCAATTTTCTTAAAATATTACCCCCCCTGGGCATTACACCTGTTGCTTTGAATGGTTTGGCGCTGCGCCCATTTGCCAACAGCCGCATGGGAAGTATACTCGCCTCCTGTGAAGGCGTATCAGACCGTTGCCTGATTCTGGTGCAACTTAAAGGTGGTAACGATGGGCTCAATACCATCGTTCCGCTCCCGCAATACGATCGGTATGCACAAATTCGTCCGACCATTAAACTGGCACAAAATGCACTCATTAATCTTGACAGTACACTGCCGGCAGCCAAACAAATTGGGATTCACCCTGCCATGACCGGACTAAAAAGCCTGTATGATCGAGGCTATGCATCTGTTGTTCAAGCGGTTGGATACAACAGCATGAACCAGTCGCATTTCAAAGGAACCGACATTTGGCTTTCTGGCGGCGACAGTTCTGCTGGGCTTAACAACCTGACTACAGGTTGGATGGGTCGTGCGCTCCAGGCCATTTACCCCGATGTGTACGGTGCGCCTACACCAGAAATGCCCGACCCGCTTGGCATTCAAATTGGCGACCCCAACACTTCACTGGGCTTTCATACTGAAACACAGCATCAAAACGCCATCAACTTGAGCGGGCAGGATCCCGCAGGTTTTTATTCATTGGTTCAAACCATCGGCGGCGCCCCTATTGCAAATGTACCCGAATCGGACCACGGGCACGAGCTGGCGTATATTATGGGTGTGGAATCGAGCATGAACCTGTATTCCAAACGCATTTCGGCGGTATTCAATGCCGGAACCAACCAGGGAGCCTACCCTAATACTTCTTTTGCAGCCCAATTAAAAACGGTAGCGCGCATGATCCGAGGGGGAAGCAAAACCAAAATTTTCCTTTGTCAGCTTGGCGGTTTCGACAACCACAATAATCAGGTTGACCAGGCCGATACCAGCAATGGTACCCATGCGGTGTTATTAAAAACGTTGTCAGATGCGATGAAAGCGTTTTTCGACGACCTCGACCTCATGGGCCTGGGCGATCGGGCGATGGCTTGTACATTTTCCGAGTTTGGCCGTTGTGCTGCCGAAAATGGCACCGTAGGCACCGATCACGGCACACTTTCGCCTATAATGGTATTTGGCAAGGGCATTCGCGCGCGCGTGCACGGCGACAGTGTGAATCTGAGCGATTTGACCAGCGACAATCAGGTAAAAAACATGCAATACGACTACAGGCAGGTGTTTGCCACTTTGTTGCAAGACTGGCTGGGGGCTAATCCCTTTGTGATGGAAGAAGCGCTGTTGGGCAATTTTCAGAAAATGTTTATGGTAGAAAAGCAGTTTACGGTAAGCCCGGATTGTTACATTGGCGGCTCTCGCATCATAGAAGAGCAATTTCGGCCGCAAGTGCGTCTGTTTTTGTCGCCCAACCCAACGTCTACCCATGTTGAAATAACCTACGAGGCTGAAATACCCATGAATGCACGCATCAGCATCCACAGCCTCAATGGGTCGATTGTGCATACCGATGCGGTATCTATGTTCAGAGGCGCCAATATGTTTTTTTACGATATGAGCGGTGTTCCTGCCGGATTGTACATTGTGCGTTTGGAAGACAGCGCCAGCGGACGCGCAGAGATTGCAAAATTGAGCGTCGTACGTTAAAAGGCCGATTGAATCACCTGCAATGCATCCGGGAAAACGGCTGCATTGCAGGCCAGCATTTGCTTTTTGGAAATAAACTCGCGCCCTCCGCCAAAGTCAAGCACCTTTCCTCCGGCTTCTTGCACCAAAACCGCGCCTCCGGCTACATCCCAGGAGCTTAACCCGTACTCAAAAAACACATCCAGCCGCCCGCAGGCAACATAAGCCAGATCTAGGGCTGCCGACCCCATGCGCCGCACCCCGCGTGCTTGTTCTGTGAAGGTACGCAGGGCCTCAAAATAAGCATCTGCGTGTTCAAAATTGTGATAGGGAAATCCGGTACCAATCAGGGCCTGTCGCATGGTGGTGCGGGTGCTTACCCGAACAGGCAGGCCATTGCACCAGGCGCCGCCGCCCTTCCAGGCATAAAAAGATTCGGCATTGGGGACATGGTGCACCACGCCCAAAACCAGTTCGTCTCCATGCATTAAGGCGACACTCACCGAAAAATGGGGAACATCATATAAAAAATTGGTAGTGCCATCTAGCGGGTCAATGATCCACTGATACTCCGCCTGGCTGGTTTCTACGGTATCCTCCTCTGTGATAAAACCGGCTTCTGGTAAAAAGGAGTGCAATCTATCGACCAACATCGATTCGGCATTTCGGTCGACATAACTGACCAGGCCATTTAGAAATTTCTCTTCAATTTGGCCGGCCTCCACTTTCCCGAAGGATTCAGCGATAAAATCGGCGGCGGCGTTTACGGCTTCTACCGTTTGGCGCGTCAGTTTTTCCAGCATGAAATAAAATTGGTTTAAACAGTTTGGAACTCTGGAAACAAAGATAACAAGCCGGATTCATTTGCGGCGCATACACCTCGTTCTGTAATAAAACCCGTTATCAAGCGGGCGGGCGTTACATCAAAGCCAACATTCAGGGCGGGGCTGTTGGGAGGCGTGAGCCATACGGTACGAGTGGCGGTTCCGTCCCAACCCTGGATGCTGCGCACCTCATCGGGGCTGCGCATTTCGATGGGTATTTCACCCAATCCGTCTTGAATGTTCCAATCGATTGTGGTGGAGGGAAGTGCGACGTAAAAAGGTGTTTGGTTGTCGTGGGCTGCAAGGGCCTTCAGGTAGGTACCAATTTTGTTGGCCGTATCGCCTTTGCGTGTAACCCGGTCGGCGCCAACCAGTACCAGATCAACCATGCCATGCTGCATGAGATGTCCGCCGGCATTGTCTACAATTACGGTATGCGGAATACCCGCCTGCGAAAGTTCCCAGGCCGTTAGGCTGGAGCCCTGGTTACGCGGACGGGTTTCGTCTACCCAAACGTGCAGATCCATGCCCTGTTCAAATGCCATGTAAATGGGTGCGGTAATGGTGCCCCATTCAATACAACCCAGTCGGCCGGCGTTGCAATGGGTAAGAATATTTAAGGTATTTCCATTTTTGGCTTTGCTTGCAGCCTGCAAAATGGGCAGGCCTTGCTCACCGATTCCACGGCAAACCTCTACATCGGCTTCCACCAAACTTATGGCAGTTTTCAAGGCCAGTGGCGCTTTCGAAGCAAAATCCAGCATAGGGGCCAAAGTCGCTTCCATTTGTTGCAAAGCCCAGAACAGGTTAACGGCAGTTGGGCGGGATTCGCGCAACTGCTGCACAGACCGGGCAAAATATGCTTCCGGGTTATCGTCCTGTGCGGCTTCTTTGCAGGCAAAATACACACCAAATGCCGCTGTTGCACCAATGAGGGGCGCCCCCCGAACGGTCATATTGCGGATAGCCGCTACCACCTCGGCCACGGTACGCAAATCCACTACCTGAATTTGATGGGGCAGCACCCGCTGATCCAGCACCTGAACACAATCTGTTTGTTCGGGGTGCAGCCAAATGGTGCGCTTGGTTGATATATTCATGCTTTAAATGTATTAAACAAAGAGTCAATATCATCGAAACTGGCGGCCGTGCGGTGGCGCGTACCTGCAGGCGTACCCGGGCGCAGGAGTTGAATGGTATGTAAGCCCGCTTCGGCAGCAGCATCGAGCTCGGCTTCTACATCAGAAAGAAACAAGATTTCGTTTGGAGGCAAGCCGATTTGGCGCGCGATTTCCATATAAGATTTCGAATCCCGCTTTCCACCTACTTTGGTATCAAAGTAATTGGAAAAAAACGGAAGCAAGTTTCCGTCCATTGAGAATCCAAACAAAAGTTTTTGTGCCGCCACAGATCCTGAGGAATATACACCCAAATTAAGGCCTGCCTGTCTCCAACGTTCCAGGGCGGGTTTTACATCGGGATAGACATGCCCTTTAAGGACGCCACTGCGATAGGCAGCGTCCCAAACGAGGCCTTGTGCAGTTTTCAGCGCGGGATGTTTGCGGTCGGCTTCCGTCCAGCGAATCAGCTGATCTACCATCCCATGGGGGTCGAGGCGCTGCCCTCCTTCCGACACAACCGTCTCATTCACTGCATGGAGAATATGTTGCCATTCCGGAGCGGCCGCATTCTTTTCAGCATAATTGGCAACTTGCGCTTTAAAATACGGGAAAAGCACCTCATACACAAATGCCACTGAGGTGCTGGTACCTTCAATATCGGTCAGAATATACTGCATTGATCAGGCCGGATTGTATTTTTGGTCGATACCCGACTCGGTATAATGCGGCACCCATCCGGATTGATCGATGAAGATGCGAATGGCTTTTACCGAGGGGTTTTCCTTTCCGGCATCGAACCAGTGCCGGGTATTTGCCGGAACAGATATCAAATCGCCGGCCTGGCACAATACGTTAAAAATGGGATCCTTGCCATTGTCGAGGTTAAACCAAAAATAGCCTTGTCCATCTACAAAAAAACGCACCTCATCTTCGGTATGTTGGTGTTCGCTCAAAAACTTGTTTCGCACGGCTTCGTAATTGGGGGTATGGCTGTTGATGTTGATGACATCAGCCGTTTGGTATCCATTTTTTTCCATGAATGGTTTCAAAACATGTGCATAAGCAGCCAAAACCGTTTCCTGATCGGCTTCTTCAGCCAATTCGGCGGGCGTTTCCCATTGATCGAACCATACGCCACGCGCTTCCAGGAAGTTCCGGATTTCTTTGGGATCGGTGATTTGCTTTTGCAAATCGGGAATGTTTAAAACAGCCATATATAATCAATTTTGTGTTTAAAAATCCAAATGTAGGAACGCTCGGGCAATTGTCTACCAAACAACTAGAGATTGCCTGGGCGGCACCGTTCAGATTAATTTTATATTAAACTTTTTCCTTCCATTCGCAGGATGCATTCAAACAAATATTCAAATACCTCCAAATGACGTTTTGCATCCGTCAGGCTTTTACCCCATACATACAAACCATGTCCGGCCAGCAAAAGGCAGGGCGAGCGCGGGTAATTGGGCAGCGTGGCCTGGATGCGGTCGCCTAATCTTTCCATATCCTGATCATTGTCAAACAGCGGCACCTCAATTCGGGTTTCGTGAGAGGTAATTCCATCCAGGCCTTTCAATACTTCAAATCCCTGGATTGGAATGGATAAATCGCCGCGCCGCAGGTAAGACAAAACCGTAGACGCCGGACTGTGTGTGTGCAAAATGGCCCGAATATCCGGGTTTTTGTACAGCGTTGTATGAATACCGGTTTCAGCGGAGGGTTTTACATGCGCCCACGCAGGCAACGGCATACCGTCAGCATTTATTTCCATAAAATCATCCAGCGCAAACAAGCCTTTGTCAACACCCGAGCGCGAAATGGTGTAAGTGTTGCCTTCCGGGTTGCGAAAGGAGTAATTGGTGCTGGTAGCGGGCGCCCATCCCCTTGCGTAAATGGTGTGGATGAGATGAAGCAATTCCTGTTTTGATGCTGCCTTATCTTGCATGAAAAGAAAGTTGTAATTCAAGAACCTGCAAAGAAAACAAGATTTGAAACAAGTACGTTCAATTTGTCGGAGCACGACACAAGAACGCGGCATACTGTGCTCAATAAAAAAAATCCCTACTTTTGGGGTTTAAAATAATATTTCACGGATGAAACAGTTTGCAATATTACCCTTTTTCCTGATGTTGTTGCAAAGTCTGGCAGCACAAAGCGCCTCACCTTCAAGCGCCAACCAGGATGTTGCACGCGATGCAACCGATGCCCTGGTAAAAAAATACAATTTGAATGCCGATCAGAGCAAACAAATGTATCAAATTCAGCAACGGAAGCAACGCAATCTGGCAGACATACAGGCCGATAAAACCAGTAATTCCGCCCTGTATGGCGCAAAATTGCAGGCAATCCAAAAGGGCACGCTCAACAGCATTCGGGGTGTGCTTAACAACAAGGCACAGGTAGATTTGTACAACAAAACCCAGGCCGAGGTGCGCCGCAAAAAGGCCGACAAACGAAAGGAATTAATGGTAAAAAAATCTTCGAAAGCAGAAATTGATGCTGCCATGCTCGAAATTTATGCCGAATAAAATTCCAAGAACTTCGCCTTAAATCCGAATTTCCTCTCTTTTGTCATACTTCGAAAAGCGCGCACTATGCTAATTTTTGCCGTCCGGCTTATCCTCGAGGATAAAGGCAAAATGCTTTTTTTACGTCAGACCAAAAAAAATGGCGGTCGTTACTCGCTGGTTGGCGGCAACGTAGAAACCCATGAATTTGCCCGCGAGGCGCTTGCCCGCGAGGCCAAGGAAGAAGCCAGTATCCACGTAGACCCAACGGATCTGAGCCTGGTGCATGTTTTGCACCGACACAAGTTAAAAAAGGACGAAACCCTGCTGGTTTTGTATTTTAAGGCTGCCAAGTTTCATGGCGAACCTGAATCGCTGGAACCGAAAAAATTTCAGGATGTAGCCTGGTTTCCCCTTGACAAGCTGCCCGATGAAGTATCCAAGCCCACACTGCATGTTTTACGATGCATCCGGGAAGGAATTATTTACTCCGAATTCCCTTCGCGCAGTGCGGTATTGGCTTTTTGGGAACAATTTGGCAATCAGTGGACCAAATTCACCGATTTTTAAGTTTCAGGGCAGGAAATACGGACTGCCGGGTATTAAATGATGTTTAAGCTTTCCATTCAGGGCTTTTAAGCGGCCATTCGGGGAAAATTTGTGCGTAATTTCACGGGACACTTGGTGCTGCTTGATTTGCAAGTAGGTTGTTGGCCTACATGATTGAAAAACAGCGCCTGCCTGGGTAAGAATGCTGTCAATCTGGCGGTGTTTGGCATCCAGATTTTCCCATCCTGTATTGGCGCTTTATATGAAAATTTTAACAACCCTTGTTTTTTCCCTCTATTTCTGTGCGCTTTGGGCACAGGATTCCCGCAACACGGGTATTCTGACTGGTAGAATACTCGACAACAACAGTCAGCCTCTTGCCTATGTTACGGTGTTGTTGAAAGACACGCCTTATGGCACCCAAACCGACGAGCAAGGCGTTTTTCTGCTCAAGGCGCCCTCGGGAGCGTATCTTTTGCTGAGCAGGTATGTTGGGTATGAGGATCAATCGAAACAGGTTACCCTTGAGGAGGGTAAGGAATCGCGCATTGAACTTCTGCTCGATCCCATTGACAATCAATTGCAAGCCGTTCAAATTTCCGGCATTCGTGCCAAAACCGCATCTGCAACCCGTACCTTGCTGGAAGTAAAAGACATTCCACAAGCCATTGTGGTAATTGGGCAAAAAACGGTGCAACAACAAGCGGCGTTTGACCTGACAACCCTAACACGCAACATATCGGGGCTCAATTTTACCGGAAATTACAGCGGCGCCGGCTCCTACCAGTTTTTTAATGCGCGCGGTTTCGACCTGTCCAATTCACAGAATTATCGATGGAATGGCATGATGATCTGGAATTTGGGCAACAATTATTCCGATAATATAGAGCAGGTAGAATTTTTAAAAGGTCCAACTTCCATCCTTTTTGGCGACGCAGCCCCAGGCGGCGTACTGAATTTTTCTACCAAAAAGCCCCTTGCCCAATTTTATACCGGCGTTGATTTGAAATTGGGATCCTGGGGGCTGGTGCGCCCGGCTTTAGATGTTTCTGGCCCGATTAACAAAAGTAAGACCCTCCGTTACCGCTTAAACACCTCTTTTCAATCGGAAAACAGCTTCCGCAACCAGGTATCCAGTCGGCGTTTCCTCCTGGCGCCTACGCTGGCCTGGGACATCACCCCCCGCATGCGGTGGAACCTGGAAGCCGTATTGCGCCGATCAACGGCTACCGATGATCCGGGATTGGTATCGCCCGATGGTACGGTAAAAGGCTTGGATCAACTGAGCCCCCATTTGTATTTGAGCGAGCCCAGTCGGAAATACAAATTTGGCGATCAAAGTTATTTTTCTACCCTGACTTATCGGCTGGGCGATACTTGGCGCATCCGCAATGTGCTGTTTTACGGATATACCCAAAACCGTCCTTGGGGCATTTGGCCCGATGCGCCCGATTCATTGGGGAATATACAGCGCAACCAGTACGGATATAAGCAAGGCCTGCACAATTTGTCTGGATCATTGGATGCCTTGGGGAGTTTTTATACAGGAAAAATAAAACACCATGTGCTCCTTGGGATGGAATATCAGCGCTCGCACTTTCGCTATACCAATGAAGGATATCTGGATTCGCTGGATATGAACAACATATACCAGATGGTATACAATCAGGTTCCCAATACACCTCCCGCCGATGGCCCTTATTTACCCTTTATTTCCATCATCGCACGAGCCGGTGTATATGCGCAAGATCAACTCATGTTTTTTCATGAAAAGCTGCACCTCATGCTCGGCTTAAGGGCAGGCTTGACCACCCAGGGCAACCATTACATTCAGGCAGAATTGCCGGGCACGAATTACGAGGGGTATAAGGATGATTTGATTACCAAAAAAGTATTAAGCCCTCGCATCGGTTTGGTATTCAGGCCGGTATCCTGGGCGTCCTACTATACCTCGTATTCACAGGGATATGAAGTAAATGCGCCCGACCTTTTTGCTCAAAACTATTCCACCTTTGCCAATCCGCCTGCAACGCGCAGCGCGCAGGTAGAAGCCGGGATCAAGGCCAGTTTGGTCAAAAACCAGTTGGGTGTGAGCATAACCGGATATCAAATAGACAAGCGCGATCCTTACGGATTTGTATACCTCGATCCGCAGAACCCCAATTACGATGAATATAATGTGTATTATGACGGGCATCATCAGAGTCGTGGCATTGAAATTGATCTGGATGGAAAAATAAGCCCTTGGCTTTCGTTGACAGCGGGCGCAGCCTACACTTCCACCAAAGTCATTTCGGATCCGGGATATCCCCGAGGCAACCGCTTGCCCAATGCGCCCCGCTATACCGGAAATGTGTGGCTCAATTTCGAACCACAAAAGCATGCCAAAGGATTCAGCCTTGGGGCGGGGTATTTTTACAAAGACAAATTCTTTTCCAGCCTCAACAACGACCCCAATCTGGAGGTGCGCCGCAGCCAAAGCATAGATGTGGCTGCGGGATACCAGTTCAAAGGTATTGGCATTCAATTGAACGTTACCAACCTCACCAATCGGGTAAATTACCTCAATCCCTGGATATTCAACTTGTTTGATGTACAGCCTTTGCGTCGTATTGTGTTTACCCTTACTTACAAGATGCACCGTGTGTGATTGGATTTGTTAAAAAAGCCGCTTATCCGACACAAAGTTGGATAAGCGGCTTTTTGATTTTTTAAACAGCAGCCAATCCTTACATTTGCATATATCGTTTTACTGTAATCCGCTTAAAAACAAACACCATCTGCCGATGAACGGGTTTACCTTCCTACCTCAGTTGCGGGAGCAACTGTTATTTTTGTGGCATTTACTGCATATTCCCAATGCAGCGGGCCAATTGCCTGCCCCCCTTGTGCGCAGGCCTACACGAAAAATTCCTTCAAAGAAATTTCCCAATTCCTTGCACACCTGGCAAATGTAAAGCCGCTCTGGTATTGCCCAGGGTGTTATTTTCCATGCCCCTTCATGCCGCCTGTTTCCCGGGAAGGAGTATGCTCCGTTTTGGTTCAGATGTCTTATGCTTCATAGGCGAGAACCCCGGTTCTGAAAAGTCAGAGCCGGGCTCTTTTCATAGGGGCACAAAAAAAGCGGAAGCAAATGCTTCCGCTCGGTGGGCGCAGCAGGCGCCTTATTTTTACTGTGACCGCGACTGGAGTCGAACCAGCACATCCGAAGGACACTACCCCCTCAAAGTAGCGCGTCTACCAATTCCGCCACGCGGCCAATGCGCTTTAAAAAACTTTTTTCAAAAGCGGGTGCAAAGATAAAACAATTGTACGAAATCCCAAATAAAGGTGACCTAAAATATTGGGATTTGGATGTTGACTAGGCATTTGAGCAGGGCATGCGGGTATATTAGCCAAAAACATCTTTTACGCGGTCGAAGAAACTGCGGTCTTCTTTCCCGGGGTTGGGTTTGAAGTTGGGCATATCGCGCAGACGTTCCAGGATTCGTTTTTCTTCGTCATTCAATTTTTTAGGTGTCCACACATTGACGTGAATGAGTTGGTCTCCCCGGCCGTAGCTTTGCAAAGCGGGAAGTCCCTTGTCTTTCAATCGGAAAATTTTGCCCGATTGAGTACCTGCGGGGATGGTGATGCGGGCTTTGCCGTTGAGGGTAGGGACTTCTATTTTGGCGCCCAATGCAGCGTCGACGATGTTGACAAACAGTTCGTGGATGATGTTATTTCCTTCGCGGGTAAAATCTTCATGTGGAATTTCTTCGATGGTAATGAGCAGGTCGCCGGGTCCCCCGCCTTTTGCGCCGGCATGGCCTTTACCCGCCATAGAGAGTTGGATTCCTTCGTGGACGCCTGCTGGAATATCTACATCTATGGTTTCTTCGCCGAATACGCGGCCATCGCCCTTGCACACGTTACAGGGGTTTTTGACGGTTGTGCCAGCGCCGTTGCAAGTTGGGCATTGCACGGCGGTTTGCATAACCCCGAATGGGGTTTGCGTTACGCGGTTGACCATACCGGATCCTCGGCAGGTGTTGCAGGTATCTACAGATGCGCTGTCGCGTGCGCCGGAGCCGTTGCAGGTATTGCAGGTGACCTGTTTGCGCACCTTAATTTTTTTATTGACACCCGTTGCGATTTCTTCCAGGCTGAGTTTTACCCGAATTCGGAGGCTGGTACCGCGCTCTCCGCGTGGGCGTGCGCTGCCGCCACGGCGGCCTCCGCCAAAGAATTCGCCGAAGATATCATCCGAGTCGAATCCGAAGCGACGCAGGATATCATCCATATCCATTCCCTGGAAACCGCCGCCGCCGCCCATGTTTTCCACGCCCTGATGGCCATAGCGGTCGTAACGGGCGCGTTTGTCGGGGTCGCTCAAAACATCGTATGCTTCGGCCGCCTCTTTAAATTTTTCTTCAGCTGCCTTATCGCCCGGGTTCTTGTCGGGGTGGAACTCCAGCGCTTTTTTGCGGTATTGTTTTTTGATGGTATCGGCGTCGGCATTTTTGGGCACGCCCAATACCTCGTAATAATCTCTTTTAGCCATGATGTGATGCGATTGATGATCGCCGCTTGTTATGTTTTTCGCTGCGTGTTTTGGAATTCGACCTTTGGTCTAAAACATTGATAAACAGCGTTTAGCATGACAATGAATGCTGCCTTTCAGGCGGCGTTTGGTATTTTATTTGCCAACTACAACTTTGGCAAACCGTATGATGCGTTCGCCGAGGGTATAGCCATGTTCCAGCACATCCACAATTTTGCCTTTTTGATCGTCGGATGCGGCAGGTATTTCGGCTACGGCTTCTTGTGTATCGGCATTAAAGTCGTCTCCGGGCTTCAAATTCAGATTTTTCAGGCCCTTTTGTTCCAACATATGCTGCATTTTATGATGGATGAGCTGAATACCTTCGGGCAAGCCGCCATTTTTGGCAGCCCTGTCAAAATCGTCTAAAATGGGCAAAAGCGCTGTCACAATGTCACGTCCGGCAGTTTGAATTAAGTCTATCCGTTCACGAGCGGCGTGTCGTTTGAAATTTTCGAAGTCGGAAAACAGGTAGAGGTACTTGTTTTTTGCTTCTTCCAATTGTTTTTGCAATTGTTCCATTTGATCATTGCCGTGGGATTGGGCGCTTTCTGCAAGCGTCTCTGCCGGGGTTTCTGGCTGTTCGCTTGGGTTTTCCAGTTCGGTTGGGTTTAAATCTTTATCTTCCATATTCCATATTTTTTTAAACGGATTTTTCATGCCTGTTTTTGAGTTGGAATGCGCGGGGGGTTGGGCATGATTTGGCATGCCCACCGGGCGTGTTGTGCAATTTTTATGCCCGCCTGGCAGTGCGTGTCATTTTGTCAGCGCTGTGGCAAGGCGTTTTTCGATCTCTGCGGGTTCGAGGCTTACGCCCATGATAATGCCTGCCGGGTTGATCAAAAAAGTAGCTGGAATGGATTTTATGTTGAATTTTCGGGCAGTTACACCATCGAACATGTTGAGGTCGGTGGTGTGATAAGGCCAGCTCATGGCATCCTGCTGTATGGCACGCTGCCAATTGATGACATTACTTTCAATGCCAATGCTTACGATTTCGAAGCCTCTTTCGTGGTATTTTTGGTAAAGCGGCACCAGTTCCTGATTTTCCCGTCGGCAGGGGCCGCACCAGCTTCCCCAAAATTGCAGCAACACATATTTACCTTCCAAACTAGAGAGTTTTAGCTCCTGTCCGTTGGTGGTAAGGAGTGAAATATCGGGCACTTTTTCGCCAGCCCGGAATCGGGGCGTGCGGTATCGGTACCAGGCAAATGCCAAAAAAAATGCTGCGGCAATATAAATCCAGTTTCTTCTGCCCATTTTGTAGCTTGATTGCTTTATTTTATGCAAATATCCAGACTAAAAGTGCAAAGCGGTGCAAATGCGGAGACAGAATTTTGCAGAAAGGCCTTTCTTTCCGGGAAGGCTACCTAAATTTGTCCGGAACTAAACGCCATTGTATGCTCAGAATCGACCCATCCCAGATTTCTACCAAAGACCTGCACCAGTATTTGGTGTCGGCGGTAGCGCCGCGTCCCATTGCCTTTGCGAGCACCATCAGTGAGGCCGGACGGCCCAATCTGGCGCCATTCAGTTTTTTCAATGTATTCAGCAGCAACCCGCCTATTTTGGTGTTTTCGGCCAACCGCCGGGTTTCCAACAACACCACCAAAGACACTTTGCGCAACATTCAGGAAACGGGAGAAGTAGTTGTAAACGTCGTTTCGCATGCAATTGTTCGCCAAATGGCCGTTGCCAGCATCGAATTTGATGAAAATGTGAATGAATTTGACAAATCGGGGCTCACGCCCCTGGCTTCCGAACTGATCCGCCCGTTTCGGGTGGCCGAAAGCCCGGTACATATGGAATGCAAGGTGAGCCAGATTTTGCCTTTGGGTGAAAAAGGCGGCGCAGGCAACCTTTTCATTTGTGACATTCAGCTGATACACATCCATGAAGGGGTTTTGAACGAAAAAGGCAGAATAGACCCGCATAAGATAGACCTGATGGGCCGTATGGGTCGCATGTATTACGTGCGGGCGAGCGGCGCGGCCGTGGAAGAAATTGTGCAGGATATGTCGGTCACAGGCATCGGATTCGATGGTTTGCCTGAAGCCCTGCGCTACAGCAAGGTGTTTACCGGCAACCATTTGGGGATGCTGGCGGGCATGCCTGCCCTGCCAAGCGCCGAAAGTGCACTGGAATTGGCAGCAAGCGATGCACGCGTACAGTCTGCCCTGGCCTCCAGCAACGCCCGGGCTGCGCTGGCCGAATATGCCATGGAAGTATTAGACAAGAACCAGCTGGAGCTGGGGGCAAAATTGGCCGTTATGAGTGTAAGTGTGTAAAAAACGGATAAAAACCCGGCTTGAATGTTTTTTTAAAATTTCTTTAAAAAACATTTGCTGATTTAAATACTTGCGCTTTATCTTTGCAGCCGCTAAACGCAAAGGGCGTCTATTGAACACATTTCAGGAAATATTCCTCTAAAATCCTGTAGTTTAATCGAATGTTCCAGTTTTGCGCCTCATTTGGGAGCTTAGCTCAGTCGGTTCAGAGCAGCTGCCTTACAAGCAGCGGGTCAGCGGTTCGAATCCGTTAGCTCCCACAAAAAAAGCGTTACAAACTTCTGTTTGTGACGCTTTTTTGTTTTTACTTCATTTCTAGGGTTACAGATATAAACAGGCAATCGGTGACGTTTTCATATAGTTTGGGTTTACATTGTTTGCCACCAAAATTAAATACAAACGCGGTTTAAAATTCCCGCGTCAGGTTAATTAATAGACAATTAATACAGGAAAAGCATTGCAATTATTTTGTTTAATGTAATGTTTGGTAAATAAAATTATGAAACTTCACCTTAAGTTAATTTTATATATTTAAAATGTTATGGATATTGTAGCCGATAACACTTTTAGCGCATTCAACATAAATTACCATGAAAGCAATCGAAATTTCGATCGGAATTGTATTTGTTTACCTTTTGCTTAGCCTCATCGCCACCATCGTGATGGAAATTTTTGCAGGCTATACCGCCCAACGCGGTAATCTGTTGAAAAAAAGAATAATCGAAATCCTTGGAGACAAGGAATTGACAAAATCCTTTTTCGACAGCCCTTTGTATCAACAACTGCACATTTCGGAGGGGCGCACCCCTTCCTACATCAGTGCGGTGCGTTTCTTGGAAATTGTGCTGTCGGATGTGATCCAGGGACAAGGCATTCCAGCTGTGAATGCAATAGATGCCATACTTAGCAACCCGAGCT
>JAGWYI010000457.1 GCA_018969455.1 Bacteroidota bacterium
CAACCCCATTCTACGCCAAAGGGAAGCCTTTACAGGTGATGAAACCATCGTTTGACTTGGATGTGGTTACTACGGTGTTTAAAATAAGGCCAGCACAACCCGGATTTAATGCCCAAATGAATACTAATTTTAATGGCAGTTTATATCTCGGATATAGGCAGGACTATTACAGACTACACCGCGAACTGATACCCATAAAAGGATTCAAAACATTGGTAAATCACATTGGGGTTGGATTTGGATTGTTCGCAGGGCTAGGCTCGACAGCCGTAACGCCATCGGTCACCAACAATTATATCTCTGTTGAATATGATGGAATTGTTGGACAATATGGAATTGCAAGCATTTTCGCGATCAATAAATTAACGCTTGGAATCGGAATTGGACTAGACCACCTTTTGAGTAACGACCGTGCATGGTGGATTTACAATCAAAAAATATGGTATGGCCTAACTATAGGTTTGAATGTAAATTAAAATAAACACTTTTTGTTTTAATTTAAAAACAATTTGTTATCTTTGCCATAAGATTGAAGATTTTCCCGTGAAAAGTTGCACATTTGCGGCCCGTAAATCCATTTGCAGACAGTAACATACTATGGCCAAACAGCGAAAAGATACTTCCGTCCCCGATATGAACTCCCAACAAAGCGGGGAGGACACCATTATTACCTTGTCGGGGATGTACCAAAATTACTTCCTCGATTACGCCAGTTATGTAATCCTCGAGCGGGCCGTACCAGCCGTGGAGGATGGCCTCAAACCCGTACAACGTCGCATTTTGCATGCCATGTTTGAGCAGCATGATGGCCGTTACCATAAAGTTGCCAACCTGATCGGGCAAACCATGCAGTACCACCCGCACGGCGATGCGGCCATTGGGGAGGCACTGGTAAACATGGGGCAGAAGGAACTGTTGATTGATTGCCAGGGCAACTGGGGCGATTACCGCACGGGCGACCCGGCCGCAGCACCGCGTTATATTGAGGCGCGTTTAACCAAATTTGCCCTCGAGGTGGCCTTCAATCCCGATACCACGGTGTGGCAAATGTCGTATGATGGCCGTAAACGCGAGCCCGTATCGCTTCCCATGAAATTCCCGCTGGTGCTGGCCATGGGTGTTGAGGGGATTGCCGTGGGTTTGAGCACCAAAATATTGCCGCACAATTTCATCGAACTCATAAAAGGTAGCATTGCCATTTTAAAAGGCAAAAAAGTTGATTTGTATCCCGATTTTCCATCAGGCGGTTTTGTAGATGTGAGCAATTACAATGCCGGCGGGCGCGGAGGAAAGGTGCGTGTACGCGCGAAAATCCGGGAAATTGACAAAAAAACGCTGCAAATCACCGAAATTCCCTTCGGCGTAACCACCGGTGACCTTATCGAGAGCATTTTGAAGGCCAATGACAAAGGCCAGATCAAAATAAAAAAGGTGATCGACAAGGTTGCCGCTGATATCGACATCGAAATAGAATTGCAGCCCGGTGTTTCGCCCGATGTAACCATCGACGCCTTGTACGCTTTTACCCAATGTGAAGTGAGCATATCGCCCAACTGTTGCATTATCGTAGACGACAAACCTGTCTTTACCGACGTCAACGAGTTACTGCGGATATGCACCGATAACACCCGGGAATTGTTGCGGATGGAACTGGAAATCCGGAAGCATGAGCTGGAGGAAAAACTCCATTTTGCCTCGTTGGAGAAAATATTTATTCAAAACCGGATTTACCGCGACATCGAGGAATGCGAAACCTGGGAGGCTGTGCTTGAAACCATTGATACCGGTTTGAAAAAATACGTCGTTACACCAGCCGATCCCGCTTATGCAGCCGAAAAAAAACGGATCAAATTGTTGCGCGAAGTAACCGAAGAAGACCTGGTGCGCCTCACCGAAATCCGGATCAAACGCATTTCAAAATACAATTCCTTCAAGGCAGATGAGGAAATTGCCAAACTGAATGCCGAGTTGGAAGAAACCCTGCACCATCTGGCCCATTTGACGGAATATGCGATCGCTTATTTCGAAAACCTGCTCAGCAAATATGGCAAAGGACGGGAACGAAAAACCGAAATCACCAAATTTGACGAGATCCGGGCCACAGAGGTGGTGGCCAACAATGCCAAACTGTATGTCAATCTCAGCGAAGGATTTATCGGCACCAGCCTGAAAAAAGATGAATTCGTGCAGGATTGTTCCGACATCGACGATATCATCGCCTTCCGGCGCGACGGGGTGATGAAAGTGGTAAAAGTGGGTGAAAAAGTATTTGTAGGCAAAGACCTGCTTTATGTGGCTGTTTGGAAGAAAAATGATGAACGCACCACCTACAATATGGCATATCTGGATGCCGGCACCGGCCGAACATATGTAAAAAGATTTAACGTGACTGCCATCACCCGCGATAAGGAATACCAACTTGGATCGAGCGCAAAAGGCTCCAAAGTGCTGTATTTCACCGCCAACCCCAATGGGGAAAGTGAGGTAGTGAGTGTCATGCTTACGGCCGCGTCAACGGCCAAAATCAAGGTTTTTGATTACGATTTTGGTGAATTGGCCATCAAAGGCCGCGATTCGCAAGGCAATGTGCTCACAAAGTACCCGGTAAAACAAATCAAACAAAAAGAAGTTGGCAAATCTACCATTGGCGCGCAAAAGCTTTGGTTTGATGACATTACGGGTCGACTGAACACCCAGGAGCGCGGCCGCCTGCTCGGGGAGTTCGATACCGGCGACACGATTCTGATTTTGTACAACGACGGCAGTTACGAAGTGACCGATATGGATGTGCAGCAGCGTTTCGAAATGAAAGACATTGTGCATGTGGGCAAATTTAACCCTGAGCAGATCATCAATGTGGTGCATTTCGATGGCATCAAAGGCTGGACGATGGTGAAACGTTTCCGGATTGAAACCAACAAGTTGCGCGACAAATACAGTTACCTGACCGACCACCCGAAATCGAAACTCCTGTTTGTTTCGGTTCAAGATAACCCGCGCATTAAATACAGTTTGAAAGTTAAAGGAAAGGCTTTAACCGGCGAAATAAGCCTGGGCGACTTTATGGAACCCAAAGGCTGGAAGGCTGTGGGCAACCGCCTGAGCGATCAACTGCTCACGGGGGTGAAAGAAATTGACCCGTCTGAATCAAAATTGGGCCCAACTACGCCACCTGCCATGCAAGTAGATTTGTTTGGCGGTCAGGAGGAAGATACAAACCCGGAGCCGCCGGAAAACACCGAAAAAAAGACCTTTAAACCAGGCGATACCATCGAGTTTTAGGACTTTCCGGTTGGACTTGTTTTATATTCAACGACCCCAGCACAGAAGTTTATATTTAAGCAAGGGCATGACCCGATGCTAGTCAATTACAAATTTCACCGCAAATCGGGGAAACAGGTTTTTGGTCCATTTCCCATTGTCCAAACCGCCGTAACGGTAAAAAAGGGCTGCTCCAACTCCAAAATGGGCAACATTTAAGTAGTTGATGCGCACCAGATTATCGAACTGGATTCCGCTTTCCATTAAAGGTTTGGTTGGGGTTTTGAAGGGAATGCCGCTGTGCAGTTCGGGGTGTTTGAGGGTTCCCCATGCAAAGTTTTGCAAAAGTGCCAGTTCGGGCGCCGAGTATTTTCGGGTATACAAGATGGGGCCAAATTCTTGCGCCCAATATAAATTGGCAAATCGGTCGGAAACAAAAAAGGTGCCCGGCAGGGATTGAAAGGTATTATGTACCACAAAAATGGCAAAATTGGGCTTAACAGTGCTTGACTGGTTGAGGGTAAACAATTTGGCCAATGGA
>JAGWYI010000458.1 GCA_018969455.1 Bacteroidota bacterium
TTGTCATTGACTGTCGGATTTACCCAGGCAGCCGATCCTACGCAAAGATTGGCGCCGCCGCAATTGATGGTAGCAGTACCGGAATTGCTTGAAATGGTGATGTTTCCAGAGGCATTATCAAAATTAGATATTACGATCAGATAGAAACCGGGCGTTGCAGCAAAGTTCATGGTACCGCCATTGGAGCCCGAATAGTCACAGGCTACTTGATTCCCCATTGAAATGCTGCCGCAATTCGCTGCCGCAAGGCTGGGGAATGGCCCCCAAACCGCATAATCGATGTCGCTGCTAGGCGCAATGGCTACATTCCGGATAACCGTACCTGCGCCGGTAACCTGCATGTAAAACCAGGTTTCATTGTAGGTTGAACTCAGGCAAGTGCTTGAGCTGCTGGTGAGGGTTTGACCGGTACCAGTTACCGCGGCAAATGTGGTGGCCGCAGCACATATTTCTCTCGGGCTGTTGCAGGAATATCCGGAATACAAATCACCGGTAGAAGTACCTATGGTTACATTGGCAGGAACGCTTGCCAGTGTTGGGGCTACGTTATCGTTTACTGTAATGGTAAATGTACAACTTGCAGTAAGTCCCGCAGCGTCTTTTGCGGTATAGGTAACCGTACTTAAACCTTTATTAAAAGTTGTACCGCTTGCGTTGTTGATGCCACTTACCGGAGAAGCCTGGTTGGTAGCGCCGCTGGATACCCAGGTAAGCTCGGTAACGGCACAGTTATCGGAATAGGTAGCGGCAATTCCGGAAGCCACTGCGCTGCAACCACTTGTAGGCAGGGTTGTAAGCGTTTGGTTTGATGGACAGCTCAAGGCCGGGTTGGTGGCATCTGAAATATTTACCGTAAATGCAGCAGCTGTAGTTACATTTTGAACAGGATACCCCGAGTCGCTTACGCGCCACTGAATAGTGTGAGCGCCAACGCCGTTAAGGGTCACGCCACCCAAGGAATTGGCGGCAACCCAGCTTCCACCGTTAATGCGGTATTCGCGCAGAGGGGCGCCACAGTTATCGGCCGTTGTAATTGGGTCAAATTCAGTACCGGAAATGGTATAACGACACGATCCTACAGGCGCAGCATCCGCATTGCGCGAGAATGGGCCCGAGGGAACCGTAATGGTAGGCGCATATTCGTCAACGATGGTAAAAACGATTTTTCGGCGCGGGGTGCTTTCTCCCTGAACCGGAATAAGCCCAATGGTAGAAACCCATCGAGTAAAGGTTTGCCCAAGTTGAGCACAAGTAAAAGTTTCACTGCTCACTCCGGTAGGATCCACCAGGGGATCTGCATCGTCGTAAATGCGAACATCGCCATTGGGCATGTTAAATGCACAATCGGAGATAAAATAACCGGATAAAACTGAGCCATTCAAGTCCGCTTCGCCGGGAAATACGGCATCCAAAGGCAGATTAAAGGTTGGCACAGGCGCATAAGCCGGGGCCGGATTCAGCGTACACTGCTGCGCGCTTACATTTTGTGCCGAAAAAACGACGGCAAACAAAACCAGCACTCCCAGCACCCAACGGCGGGGTGTAGTTGCGTTGTTCATGGTCAACAAATTTGATAATGGGAAATAAGAAAAAAACGAGGATATCGTGAAGAAGTGTGGAGTTCTCTTCATCAATTGGATCGGTTTGGAATGAATTAATGTCGTTTTACAATTTCCATTCCGATGAGCGGAATAGAGGATTGAGCAAAGTACGGGAAACTGAAAAACACATGAAACCAACCGAAAACAGTGGATTAAAGGATTTAAAAGACGGCGCAAATGTAGGGTACTTACGCAGAATGTACTGATTAATTTTTGCATCCTTTGACAAATTGTGGATCAAGGATTAGAAGCGTTGATGACGGGATTAAATACTTTTACATGGGTTTTTGGTTCAAAATGCCTGCATTGGCTTTTGTATGTCTTACTTTCCAAAAACCGTACCAATTTGGTGGTAAGTTCAAATACCCAATTTCTCTCGATTTAAAAAAAGAACTCATCTACTTGTCTGTCAATTGGTTTATACGTTTTTGACATAAAAAAGTCACACCGCTGCTCATTCCATATTTTATTCTAAATTTGCGCAAAAACTGCCATTTTAGATTTTTCAATCATGCACCGTTTACTATTCCTTTTCTGCCTGCCAATTGCACTCTGCGCCCAAAATACCCCCTCAAAAATGGATTTTGCCCCCTGCGGAACCCCTCCCGGCATCTCATACTGGCTTCAAAATTATAGCCAAAATACACCTTTCGTCGCCGACAGAAATGCCGATACCCTCTACGTTGGAATCCAAATTCACCTGCTCGCCAACGACAATGGCAACGGCCGATTTACCACCGAACGCCTCCTCGATGCCTTCTGCCGACTAAACTCCGACTTTGAACCTGCCAACATCCATTTCTTTTTCAAAGACTCCTGGAATAAAATCAACAAAACAGCCTGGTACGACCACCAAACCATACCCGAGGGCATTAATATGATGCTTTCCAGCAATTATCCCGATGTGCTGAATGCCTATTTTGTCCAAAATCCTGCCGGAAATTGCGGCTATAACCTCCCTTACGGCGGCGTGGCCATCAATCATACCTGTGCCAATCCCAACGACCATACCTGGACCCACGAAGTAGGCCATGCCCTCTCCCTGCCCCACCCCTTCATCGGCTGGGAAGGTAAAACCTACTCGGCTTCATCCCCAACACCACTTTCTCTTACCTACGACTATACCTACTTCCACGATACGCTTGAAACTACCGTTCCCGCACCGCTGGATACTGCCCTGGTGGAATTTGTCGATGGCTCCAATTGCCAGGTGGCGGCCGATTTGTTTTGCGACACCAAACCCGATTATCTGAGCTACCGATGGAACTGCAACAGCCAAAACAACAGCTCCTTCCTCCTGAAAGACCCCATTGGCGCCGAATTTGCCGTGGATGGCACGCTCTATATGTCGTATTCCGCCGATGAATGCCAAAATCGATTCTCAGAGGCACAAATGGCAGCCATGCGCGCCAATTTGCTTTCCGAAAAATTGGCCTGGCTCTCCAACAAGCCCGCAACGCCCGCCCTCGCCACAACCACTCAACTCTCTTTTCCGCCCGACCAGGCAACACTCGGGGTGAACCAAACGGAATTACACTGGTCTAAAGTCCCCAATGCCCAATTTTATCACGTACTCGGATCGCGCATCAGTTCTTTTGCCCTGCGCGACATTGATGTCATTACCACCGATACCTCCCTGCTCACACCCCCACTCGCCCTTAACCGCAAATACTATTGGAAAGTGCGCCCTTTCAACAATTACAGCACCTGCGCGCCTTACAGCCCGGTGTGGATATTTACCACAGGGGCTACCAGCGCCGAAACAACTGCCAATCCAGGCATGTTTACCATTTATCCAACCCTGCTTACACCCGGCGCTTTGCTCACAATCCAGTTAAAAGAAACCCAAAACGAATCAATTCAGGCTCTTCTTTACAACTCCCTGGGGGTTTTACAGGCACAGGAAACCATCCGTATCGAACAGGGACTCGCTTACCTGCACGTACCCACACTCGAAAACGGCGTTTTTGTATTGGTCCTACATCACAACAACCAGGTATATAGCCAAAGACTGGTCGTTTGCCAGAATTAAAATTGATTCTCCCGTTAAATCAAAACATCCTTTCGAAAACCAGTCGACCAACTGACTTCCCCCCCCTTAAATCCACCTACACCGTCTAAAAAGTTTGTCGCGGTTTTGCTTTATCTGAACTGAAATCACCTTATTTTGTTCAACAAAGTCGACCTTAGCGTCCC
>JAGWYI010000459.1 GCA_018969455.1 Bacteroidota bacterium
TGGTATTCCCATAAAACCGTTCCATCACAAAAACATGGGGCAGGGTAATGGAAGAAATGGCTAAAAGAAGGGCAAAAGGATAAGAAATAGGGGCATAGCCCAGATAAATAATGCCAAATAACAACAATATGCCAAAGTACGAAACCAGGGAAAAAGGCAACAGCTTCCGCGTGAAACCCCAAAGTGTTTTCAGATTGGTACGCGGATAAAAATGCCTGTATTCGGCCTGCATAACCTTGAATGCATGCAATATGGTAAAATAAAGCATAAAGCCGATGATAAAATCTGTAAGTGCGGCCACCATCAGAATTAAAACCAGATTATAGGCCTCTAATGCCAGGAATTGTTGGGAAAGCTGGCCCGATAGACAAGCGGCAATCCCCAAAATGGCGGCGCCTGAAATGCCGGTAATGAAAAAAAAGCCCACCCAAAATGGATGTAACAATACCTGAAACGGTGCGAGGTCGGCTTGCGTCCTTGCCAGTTGGTTTAAATCCTCCAGATTGAACCAGGTAAATGCACAAATAACCGATGCCCCCCAGAAAAAATACAGGGCGCCCGACCATTTCCAGGCTGTCTGAAACAGTTGTGCAAATTGCGATTGCCCAAAATGATAGGCTGAAATAGCCAGGAAGCCGCTGAATGCAATTGCCGGAATCCAGAACCATAGCAAGGCATTGACCGCAATGGCGCCCAAATACCAGGCATAAAAGTAAAATGGCGCCCTGTGGGTATTTTCCAGGTACAGCACATGGTCGATGGCGCCATGTGGTATCCCCCAAAACAAGAGCAACACAATGGCGCATAATTCCTGGACGGATGTCGGAATTTGCAACAATAAAGGCGATATGGCCAGCAGCAATAAAAAAATGAGGAGAAAGCTGAAATTGGTGGTGGTCATACAGAATTCGGTTGATGCATGGCGCTGCTTTTCGGCTGCATGACCTTTTATCAGGGCAGGTCAAAAACAAACAGCGCAAAACAGGAAAATAAAGGCTGTTTTTAAAGTGATTTTACGTAAAAAAGCGAGCCGACCTGCACAATTGCCTGTCGGCCCGATCCTTTTTGCGCCGGGTGTTGTTCCCGATTACGCCGCTTTCGCAGCCGATGATTTGATGGCCAAACTGTAAATCACCAATCCAAACCCGATTTTATTCACTGCATCGCCAATATTGTAGATCAAATCCATGTTCCGCACATCCAGTACGCCACGCAACCAGCCGTCGGTTTCGATGGCCATGTAGCCAATCGGATAAATGGCCCAACCCACCAGCACAAACCAGCTCAAGGCGCTGAAAGCCGCTTTCAGATTCGGGTCATCGGAGTTGCCTGCCAGCTTGCGCGCAGAACCCATCCATACTTCGTACAAAATGCCAACATACCCTACGGTAGAAATGATGCCCCACAAAACGGAATTGCTCCGGAATGCAGTTTCGCCCAGGTATCCGGCAACCAGCATCAGCACCGAATAGCCGATCATTTTCCACAATAAGCCAATTTTTGCTCCAAACGCTTTAAGGATGAGATAGAATTCTACACACATCAGCGGAACCGTCAGGATCCAGTCGATGTATCGAAACTGGGTAGGCGACTGACCGGTGCTCAACCAGAGATCGCGCATGTACCAATAATGTACAGAGGCAATCATGGTAATCAGGCCTGCGATCAATAAGGAGGTTTTCCATTTGCCTTCAACTTGCTGGCGCTCGAAAAAGAAAAATACCGAAGCGGCAAACATGGCCATATAGCCAATGAAAAACGTGAAACCAACATAGTCATTGGCCGACAAGTTGGCTGCAAACAAAAAATGGGAGGTGAATAGTAAATTCATAGCGAATTTAATTTGGTTATTGATTGAAAATACAATCGGCTCAGTAACATAAGTGTTTAACTATTGTTTAAAAATTTTAAAAAAAAGTTAAACAAAAGAATAAATTACAAAAAATATAATTTCTTAATACGCCGATTGCACATCTTCGTGCCCAAAAAAGCGCTTTGATGGTTATTTGAAGGGAAATATAATTTCGTTCTGTTTAAAGCCCATTCAAATAGACTACACCAACACAGCCTACCTTGAGCCCCCAAACAGCGAAAGGAGCCAAAAGGGTTTTCCCGCAAGTGCCTCCAAATACGATAAGAGCGTAAGGCAGCCATATAATATACCTGCAATTACAGTGGCCGGAACGCTGCGCAGCACATACCAACTCAACAAGGGCAAAATCTGTAAAGCATGCATGCCCAGGAAATGCGCTACCCGCAAATCACCGTATTTTATGCTCCAATTGAGGAGCGGAATCCCGATTGTGAACATTCCTTCCGGCGCGCCTACGTTGTGCGAAAGTCGGCCGCCCATGCTCAAACCTTGCAAGGAAAATACAAAAAACAGCAAAAATCCCATTCGAATTCCCCATAAATAAGCCGTTGGCAAATCGGGAAAACTGCCAATAAAAAACCGCGATCCGATGCACATCGACCACACGGCAATGCCTACTGCGGCGAAGGCCATTAAACTGTACAACATGCTGTATGTGGGCGTACGCACATTGAAATGCGACAACTCCCCGCGGCTTGCCTGCCAAATAATGTACCCGTTTTCAAAGGTAAAAAGTACAATCATGCCCCAGGCATAGACATCCAGTGCCGGACTTTTGCCCAGATACCCCAGATACCAGGTCATTGTCCAGACAAAAATGGCAGACGACATCAAAAATTTGAAAGGTTTGTACCAGGCATTTATACCCAGCACTTGCGTGGGTTGCACGCGCGCAAGCAATAGACAGGCCAAGGCCCCTGCCAAACAAAGCAGTCCAAAATAGAACATGGCTTCGTTGCGGGTTTTCAAGGTTTCAAAAAAATAGTTCATAAAAAGGATGGAAAAGATTCAGATGGAATGGATTAGGAAGCCTGGGTGGCCAAATTTTTGTTGATTTTGAGGGTCAGCCAGCGGGGTGAAAACCGCGGGGTGCTGGTTAATATCCAGTTCAAAAGGCCGGGTACTTTAACCCCGCTTCCATTCAGCAAATGTTGCACGGCTTTTCGGGCCACCCATTTCGGATCGGCAGGCGGATTGGCTTTGTAGGCTTTCGTTTTCAACATTTCAGCGGTGGTGAAAGGCGTATTGATTGGGCCCGGGCAAAATGCGCTAATTTGTACTTGAGTGCCTTCCATTTCAGCGCGCAAGGTTTCGGTAAAGGATAAAACAAAGGCTTTGGTGGCCGAATAAACGGAATAATAGGGGAAAGGCAAAAAGGCCAAAATCGATGCAATGTTCATGATTTTACCATAATTGCGCGCTTTCATGTCCTTTAAAAAAAGTTTGCTGAGCGTTACCAAAGCGGCAATGTTGAGTTGAATCATCGCCAATTCCTGGTTGAGATCCGTACGGTCAAAATGCCCGTACACGCCACTCCCCGCATTGTTGACCAGCATGGTGACTTCCAAATTGCGGT
Organism: Bacteroidota bacterium; assembly: GCA_018969455.1. GTDB lineage: Bacteria > Bacteroidota > Bacteroidia > Chitinophagales > Saprospiraceae > M3007. The sequence continues at coordinate 3,450 of JAGWYI010000459.1, forward strand.
TTTTTATTTCCTCATAAAGGGCAACGGCATTTTCTACAAGCGACAAATCGCTTGCGAAAACATGCACATTTACGCGGTATTGTGCCTGAATTTCGGCGCGTAAAGCCTCCAGTTTTTCCCGGTTGCGGGCTACCAGGACCAGGTTCATTTTTTCAGCCGCGAGCAAACGGGCCATTTCAGCGCCCAAACCGGTGGAAGCGCCTGTAAGCAAAACAAGTTCTTGCATATTTAATGGTTTGATTTTTAGTTTATTGAACACGAGTCCAGTTTTCAGTTCGACCCAATAGGGAAATGCCC
>JAGWYI010000460.1 GCA_018969455.1 Bacteroidota bacterium
TTTTTTTAACCTCCGCGCAACTCCGTCCCTCCGCGTATCTCTGTGACCCCTTTCTTTATACAAACGCCCTAAGCTGCCCGAAAAGGGGCCACGGAGTTACGCGGAGGAATGGAGATACACGGAGTTCAAATGGGGAATAAGTTGTTGATTTTCATTTTTTTCATATAAAATTTCTGGTCAATAACTCGAATGTTCCACCATGCATTTTTTTAACCTCCGCGCAACTCCGTCCCTCCGCGTATCTCTGTGACCCCTTTCTTTATACAAACGCCCTAAGCTGCCCGAAAAGGGGCCACGGAGTTACGCGGAGGGATGGAGATACACGGAGGTCAAAGGGGGAATAAGTTGTTGATTTTCAATAATTATATATAAAATCGGTTTCGGTGAGCAGGTGCATGAGTTAAGCCGCTGAAGCATTGCATTCAATGAATAAAAATTGAGGCGCAATATCCTCGTGCTTTCGGAAACCAAAGTACTTTTGCGTAAATCAAATCACCATCTGGAGATGCAGCAAAACGAATTTTTCACCCGACTAGATTCTATAAAATGGACCAACTGGCTCCTGTTTTCCATTTGGGTTGTGCTTTGTTTGATGGCGCTTTTTTTCAACGGAACCTGCGATGAGGGCGATAGCACCGAGCATTATTTGTTTGCACATTACGCTTTTTTGCACCCCGAAAACTTTGTAAACCACTGGGCAAAACCCGTTTACATGTGGTTTGCAGCGCCTGCTGCGCAATTTGGATTTGCCGGGATTAAATTGTTGAATGTCACCTATTTGAGCCTGCATTTGGCCTTTTTGGTCAAAATAGCCCGACGTTTCGAGACGGGCAATTACTGGATACTTCCGGTTTTGGGTGTGTTGGCGCCGATGAACCTGACGCATACCTTATCGGGCCTTACCGAGCCCACGTTTGCTTTTTGGATTACGGGTGGCATCGCTTTGTTGGTGTATGATCGCAAATTTTGGGGATACCTGGTATTGTCGTTTTTGCCTATGATTCGTCCGGAAGGATTGATTATATTTTGTGTTTTAGGGGTTTACATGGCATTTGCGCGGGACTTAAAGTACCTTCCGTTGTTGGCAGTAGGGCATCTTGTGGTAGGCTTGACGGGATATTGGAAATATCATGATGTATTGTGGACCATTACCGGAACGCCCTATGCGACTTTCCAGGCAATAGGAGAACGGGGGACCTGGTATGCATTTATTGAACGCATGCCTTTTTTGGTAGGCTGGGCGATATCGCTCCTGCTGTTGTTTGGGTTGATCGATGGATTTTTACGCTTAATGGTAAATAATCAATGGTTGAAAAGCCGTAAAGCCATGCAGGAAACATTTTTGATATTCGGATTCATGCTGTCTTTTTTCATTGCACACAGCATTTTCTTCTATAATGGATGGTTTACCTCGTTGGGACTATTGCGCAATTTTTTATGCATCATGCCTTTGATGGTGTTCATTGCTTATCGGGGCTTTTTGCGTGTGGGGGCTTGGTTGCCGAAAAATGTACCCCAAACGGCAGTTGCAGGTGGATTAATGGGAACCCTGGCTTTAAGTATGTTTTTGCATCGTACATTTCGATACGATTTATTTTTGAACTCCGCGCAAATATCCATGCGAAATGCTGCAAAAGACTTAAAACAGCGTTTGCCCGATTTGCATCAACGCAATTTTTATTTTTCTTCCGTTGACGTCGCATTGAGTTTTAATTTAGACCCTTTTGACCGGTTTACGTGCCGCGAACCCTATCGCTTGAACACCGGTGAACCGGTCCCCAATGGCAGCCTGGTTATCTGGGAAGACAAATTTATGCCACATGAAGGGCAAACTTCGCTCGATCAATTGCAAAATGACAAACGCTTGTTTTTGTTGGGCGAGTACAGAATGAAGGACAAGCGCTACAACGGCGACCGCAGCGTTTATGCCTTCGAAGTGCGCAATCAACCCGATTCGATATCAGATTACCACAAATGGATGTGTACCCTGCGGTATGATTCCATTTCGAAAGCACAAAATGTGGTGGAAATTGCAGGTAAACGGGCGGCACAAGTAGATCAACCGCATGAATACGGGCCGGAATTGGATTTCGGGTTGGCCAGTTTTCCGCCGGGAAGCGTTGTGGAGGTTTCGTTTAATTGTTACAGCAAAATGCCGGGCAAATCCATTACGCCCAGTCTGGTAATTTCCCATGACAACATGCGCCGGAATATTTCCTGGCGCGGACGGCCATTTGCCGACCCCAACTGGCCGGCCGAGCAATGGCAAACCGTTCGTTTGATCGACACCCTGCCTCAAAAGTTGGAAGGCGATTTTGATAAATTGAAAATGTACATCTGGAACCCGAGTCCGAACGCGGTTTACATTGACCAGTTCCGGGTGCGGTATTTGTCTGATAAATAAGATCGCATACCCGGATTTAAATGGGTTGGAAGGGTATTGGGCTTCTAATTGAATGAAAATCAATTAGAAGCCAATTTTTTAAACCCAGATGCCTTGCTCTTAAGAGTTTGCCTGCATTTTGAAAATTGTGTAAAATCCGTTTTCTTTGTATTTCACCTTAAAAACTTATAAAAATGCAATTTACAAAACAGGATGCCCGCAAGATGTTGTATCGTTTCGCTGGCATATATACGTTGGTCAGTATTGTTTATGATGTGTTGAATGCATGGGGCATTGCAGGATTTGAACAGCATCCTTCCTATTTTACCGCCATGATCTATACCCTTATTTTGTATTTTGCTGATCTTTTTAAGTTGCAAACGGCGGGCTAACACCAGGCTATTTTGTAAAAAAGCCCATTAAAGCCGGATCATCAGCTAATGAGGAGCCTTTTGATACAGGAATTATTTCGGTTGTATCCATGGGAGATACTGCAATTGGTACTGGAAAAAGATCGCTTGTAGCCATTTCCGGATGATTTGTTTTTTCCCGAAACAGGATGCGGGTGCGTATTTTAATACGATCCCGCCAGATAATTTTTTCCTGAAATACGGTATCTGTTTTGGTTTGAACCAGGGTTACCGGATGTATTTCCCCTTGTTTTTCATCTACCTGCGCAATGTATATGCAAGGAATGGCCATGGCGACAGCCAGCAATATTTGCCAAACAGGAATGGTACGGTACAGCAACCCGCGTTTTGAAGCGATTGGTCCAGACCTTTGTGTCCGCATTTGAGCCATTAAACGCCCTTTTAACGCAGGCGGCGGCGCCAACCCGGCATCTAATCGGGGGGCACATAGCAGCATGACACGCAATTGCTCGTATTCTGTTTGAGACATATTTGCCAATACCTGCGTGCGCTCCTGTAGCAATAGGGCGTCGAAATCCTTTTGCAAGGCGAGTGCTTCAATGGTCAAAAATTGCATCTTCATTTATTTAATCAACAACAATAATTCTTTGATTTTAAAAGGGTTAGAAGCGTGTTTTGTGTTTTTCAAGGGTTATTCTTTGTAAAAAGCGCCTATTTTTTCGGTAATTTGTTTCAGCGCATGGTGTAGTCGTGATTTTATGGTGCCTTCCGGGCAATCCATAATTTCGGCAATTTGGGCCACGGAACAGGCTTCCTGGTAGCGCAGCACAAAGCACTGACGATGTGGTTCGGCCAATTGTCCGATGGCTTCGCGGAGTTCCGAATCGAGGCGTTGCTGGTCCAGTTTTTCGGGTAAAAAGGCGTGGTAAATCTGCTCCTGCACCTCGGTTTCTTGCAGACTGAGGGTTGGTTTTCGGCGGTAT